>NZ_JAJNAO010000020.1:0-36811 GCF_022227625.1 Ectothiorhodospira variabilis
AATCGGTACCTGAATACAGGGGATGAGAGCCCCTCTCCCGCCAGCGGGAGAGGGGTTGGGGTGAGGGTGGTGAGGGATCCCCTACTTGTTGAAGCGCTTCATGGCGTCCTTGAACGCCTGGCTCATGCTATCCCAGGCCGACTCCATGCCCTCCCGCATGCGATCCCAGGCATCCTCGCTGGCGTCCTGCATCTCACGAAGCTTTTGCTTGCCCTCTTCCTGCTGCTTCTTGAGTTCTTCTATCTGCTCTTTGTACTTCATTTTGGCATCTGCTTCGGCCTGCTCCGCCTTGGCAGACAGCTTGTCGATTTCGGCCTGCCATTCATCCAGCTTGGCCTGCATCTTCTGAACCCACTCGTCACGTTCACTCATCCTGTATCCCTCCGATCTGGTTTGAATGAAACATCCGGACTCTGCGGGTAGAAGAACTTTTGATCCCCGCGTTCGTCCTGACGAGGAACATAGGGGCGCGTCCGCAGGAGTGTCAAGCCTTCACACGCCATCTCAATTGAGCCGTAACGGATCGCAGGCCCTCTACATGGCCATATCGGAGAAGGGGGACATGGCCACTCTGCGAGTTTCGCCGGATTGCTTCACCTCGGCCAGCAGCGCACTGCTGATTTCCTTGAAGCGCCTGAGCTCCTCTCCAGCCAGTGAATCACTTTCTGGCAACTCGGCACGCATGGCGTCCACCGGGCGCCCGTTCACATGCAACTCGTAATGGAGATGCGGCCCGGTGCTGCGGCCCGTGTTGCCGGAGAGGGCAATGCGATCGCCTCGCTCCACCGTCTGCCCCGGTCGCACCAGGGGGCGGCTCAGGTGCAGGTAGCGAGTGGTGTACCCCTGCCCGTGTTCAATGACCAGGAAACGCCCGGCCAGGGGATGACTGTCCACACGGGTCACTCGACCGTCCGCCGGTGCCAGGATGGGCGTGCCGATGGGCATGGCGAAGTCGGTACCATGGTGGGGCGCCACGCGACCGGTCACGGGATGCCGGCGGCGGGTGTCAAAGGGTGAGCTGATACGATAATGGCCCGCAAAGGGACGACGGTCGAACGGTGGCAACAGGCCCTCGCCATCCGGGGTGTAAAAGCGACCATTGGTATGCCGAGCCGCCGTGGTGTTCAACTGCTCCCCGTTGTAATCAAAAGCCAGCAGACGCAGCTGATGGGGCTCATCCTCACCCGGGAGCGTTTCCTGTTCAACCAGCAGAGTGAAGGTGTCGCCCGTGCGAGCACGGGCGCGCACCGGCAGGTGTCGATCCAGCAATACGGCCAGCGCGCCAGCGGCCCGCCCGGACAGTTCCTGGCGCTGCGCCAGCGCGGCGGAGATACTGCCATCCACACGGGCAGTAATCACCAGGTGACTGATTTCGCCCTGGTTTTCAACCGTGCTTCGGGTGAAGTCCCAGCCATCTTCCTGCCGCTGCCACTCGGTGCCCTCAGTACGGGATGTCCAGATGCGCAGGCGGGTGAGATAGCCCTCCTCATCCGTCTGCCACTCCACACGCTGACCGTCACGCACCCGGTTGAGCACCCGTGCGTTGTCCTTGTCGTTGAGCAGGCGGTACAAGGTGGCCCGGGGTAGATCCCAGTCATTCGTCCAGAGCGCGGAGAGACGATCCCCGCGCCGCACCGTGTATTCGTTCCATGCCGGTCGTTCACCTTCCGCCGCCTCCAGTTCGAAGGATTCGTACGAAGTCGGGTTCTCCGGCGCACCCAGGTCTGTATGGATGTCATCCTGCTGAATCATGGCCGTCTGCTGCGCACGTGCGGGATTATCCAGAGAACCGGAGGGTCTGTGCAGGGCTGTCTGATCCCGGGCCGAACGGGCCACGGCCACCTGGGCGTGAGCACTGGCGCCCGCCCCTTCCACGGGCAGCGCCAGGGACTGGACCATGCGCTCGGACATGTCCGATTCGTCCACACCGAACCCGGAGAGAATCTTGGGATAAATCGCTGTGATGATGAGGCCGACGGCCAGCGCGGCCATGACGGTCTTGAAGCTTGGCGCCTTCAGACGCGATTTGGCAAACGGCATGGTGCCCCCGTTGTTCTTGGAATCAACCGTCTGGGGTCCACTTTGGGCAGCCGAATACACCGCCCCGGGCAGATCCCGACCGGAACCGCAGCACCATGGCCTGACTCTTCGGCTGCCACGTGGGTGAGCAGTCAAATACCCCAAGACAGGCCGGAGAATAACACTAAGGCCCCATGAATGAGAATAATGATCCTCAAATCAATTGCGACCAAAACCTTTTTATCAGACGACTTTCACTTTTTTGAACAAAGTTTTTCAGGTAAAGAGGCGCAGGAAGGGGAAAATTGGTCAGTGCCGCCCAGGGTCCCAACGGGAGCAGGTCCTTTGGATGCACAGAGAGAAGGCGGGGGAGGCAACGGACAACGGGCCCCATCAGGGGCCCGTTGCCGAACAGACTGGCCAACGCGGATCAGCGTCGACCGAACAACCACGGCTCAGAAGGACGTGAACAAGCCGCCATTCACCGGGAGGTTGGCACCGGTGATGTAGCCGGCGTCCTCATCACACAGCATGGCCACCGCAAAGGCGATGTCCTTGGTGCTGCCCATGCGACCTGCCGGCACCTGCGCGATGATGGCATTGCGCACATCTTCAGGCATGGCATCCGTCATGGCCGTGGCGGTGTAGCCGGGGGACACGGTATTCACGGTCACACCCTTGGCGGCAGTCTCCTGAGCGACAGCCATGGTAAAGCCGTGCATGCCTGCCTTCGCGGCCGAGTAGTTGGCCTGACCGAACTGACCCTTCTGACCATTGACGGAAGAGATATTGACGATGCGACCGAAGCCGCGGGAGGTCATGCCTTCCACCACCTGACGCGTCGTGTTGAACACGCTGTTCAGGTTGATGTTGATGACGTCCGTCCACTGCTTCTCTTCCATCTTGCGCAGGGTCTTGTCCCGAGTGATACCGGCACAATTCACCAGGATATCGATGGGACCGACGCGGGACTCCACGTCCTTGACCATCTCGGCGCAGGATTCGAAAGAGGACACGTCGCCAGAGGCGATATCCATCTCGAACCCTTCATCCTTCATCTGCTTCTGCCAGGCCTCTGCCTCGTCCTTCAGGGCAGGCAGGTAGTTGGCCACTACCTTATGGCCCTGCTGGGCCAGCTTCTTGCAGATTTCGCCACCGATACCACCGGTACCGCCGGTCACTAATGCTACTCGTTTGCTCACGATTTCAGGCTCCTAGGCTTTGGGGTTATGGCCATCAAGGCTGACGGTCACCGTGCTCAGGCAGCCTTCTTGATGCTCGTGGCCTGCTTGACGGTCTCTTCAGCGGACTTCACGGACTCGTCCATCAGCTTGGTCATGGATTCACGAGCCTCATTGAGGACATCGTGGCCATTCTTGTAGCTGGTCATCAGGGTCTGGCTGCAATCGCGGGCCAGATCGGCCTGGCCACTCAGGAGTTCCTGATAGCCCTTGGCCTTGGAGACCAGCTCAACGTTCTTCATGCTCACATCGACCATGGCCGTGGTCAAGTCCAGTTGCTGGGACAGCAGCTTTTCCAGGGCCTTCTGGTTGATGTCGTTCACCTTGCGCAGGGTGTCGAACATGGACTGGTTGGCCTTGTTGAAGGTTTCGAACATTTCATTCATGGGTCAAGCCTCCTGTTTGCTGAAAGGGGCGCGGGCTGCTTTTGCTGCACCGCGGCATTACTGCAGTGCAACATATAACCTCACTCCCCCTTCCCGTCAAGCCCAACAGCCGGCCTGAACTCCCGATTTGCGGACTAATTCCTGTTATTCGAACCCGGGGGCTTCCCACTCTTGTCCTCAGCCGACGCATCCTTGCCGCCATCCTTGCCGCCATCCTTGCCGCCGTCCTTGCCGCCGTCCTTGGCCGACTTGCCAGAGCCTTGATCCTCGTCCTTGAAGACCCTCGCGCTGAAGAACTGCCCCTGCATGTCCTTCCAGAACTCCAGGTTGCGGCGCGTCATTTCGGCCATGTCCCAGGCGGCCCGTCCACCCAGGACGTCGCGCATCCGCTCATTGAATTCCCGCTGCTGATCGGCAAAGAACTTCAGGCTGTGATCCAGGTAGTTGGAGAAGGCGCCGTGCACGGCCTCGTCGTAAAAGCGTATGAAGCGGACCAGCATCTCCGTTGTGAAAAGGGGTTCCCCCCCGGTCTCCTGCTCCGTAATGATCTGGATCAGAATGCCCCGGGTGATATCGTTGCCCGACTGGCTATCGATCACCTTCACCTCGACCCCACGCCGCACCAGTTGCTGCACATCGGCCAGGGTGACATAACGGCTCTCTTCCGTGTCGTACAGGCGCCGGTTGGGGTACTTCTTGACTATTCGCGGCTCGTTCACCGGCCTCTCCCATCTACAGATTGGTTTTGCAAAAAGACGTTGACGGGCGGCACCCGCAAGCACCGCCCGTCGTGGCGGCCACGCCGCCCTTCAATCGAGTTTGCCAGAAGGCCTGGAATCAGACGCTCTCCACCGCCAGCGCCACGCCCTGACCACCGCCAATGCACAGGGTTGCCAGACCCTTCCGGGCGCCGGTGCGCTTCATGCCATGCAGCAGGGTGACCAGCACACGAGCACCGGAGGCACCGATGGGGTGGCCAATGGCGATGGCGCCACCACTGACGTTCACCTTGGACAGGTCCCACCCCATGGTCTTGTTGACGGCAATGGCCTGAGCTGCAAAGGCCTCATTGGCTTCCACCATGTCCAGATCTGCAGGCTTCCAGCCGGCCTTTTCCAGGCACTGGGTGGCTGCCGGGATGGGGCCGGTGCCCATGATGGCCGGGTCCACACCCGCCGAGGAGAAGGACACGATGCGTGCCAGCGGGGTCAACCCCCATTCACGGGCCTTGGATTCAGACATGACGATCACGGCGGCGGCGCCGTCGTTGATGCCGGAGGCATTGCCGGCGGTCACGGTACCATCGCGACTGAAGGCGGGGCGCAGCTTGCCCAGACCTTCGGCGGTGGTGCCATGCCGGGGGAACTCGTCGGTATCGAAAGTCACGGTTTCACCCCGCTTGCGACCGGGCACCTCCACAGGAATGATCTCATCCTTGAAATGACCGGCCTTCTGGGCCGCCTCGGCCCGCTGTTGCGACTGAGCGGCAAAGGCGTCCTGCTCCTCGCGGCTGATCTTGAACTCGGTGGCCACGTTCTCGGCGGTGGTGCCCATGTGATAGTCATTGAAGGCACACCACAGGCCATCGCGGATCATGGTATCCACCATCTTCCAGTCGCCCATCTTGGTGCCCTGACGGGAGTTCGGCAGCACGTGCGGCGACGCGCTCATGTTCTCCTGACCTCCAGCGATGACGACGCCGGCATCGCCGCAGCGAATGGCCTGCCAGGCCAGTTGCACCGACTTCAGGCCGCTACCGCACACCTTATTGATGGTCATGGCCGGGGACGTATACGGGATGCCCGCCTCCACTGCTGCCTGACGGGCAGCGTTCTGGCCCACGCCGGCCTGCAGCACCTGCCCCAGGATGAGCTCATCCACCTGCTCAGGGGACATGCCCGACCGTTCCAGCAACCCCTTGATGACCAGCGCCCCCAAAGTGGAAGCGGGAATCTTCGCCAGGGAACCATTAAACGTACCAACGGGGGTGCGGGCGGCACCGACGATGACCGTGGAATCAGCCATAAATCCTCCTGCTCTGGAATCGTTATCGAAAAATTCGCAACACGACACACACCGCGCGAGCGAACATCTACAATGTTGTCGTGCACAACAGGCTGTTTATACCAGAACCGGGACGCGCGTGACCAATGAACCCACGATCGGCGCAAGTGGAATTGTTGCAGTGCACAACCAGTATGCTAATCTTGACTGACCAAGCCGGGTAAGCGTTGGGTTCCTGGCTTTTGCCGTTATGCTTGGCGACTGACCAATGGCTTCATACACTCGCAAACCCGACCCGCCGGGGCCTTTCCCGGCGATGACAGGATCCACAGGAGAACACTGAATGGCTGATTCGAACCCTTTTGCTCCCGATGAATGGCTGGATGCTCAGCGCAAGTACTGGGACGCCTGGCTGGACATGAGCCGCAAGGCCATGGGCGGCCAGAGCAACCAGCCCAATTGGCCACAGGGGCTGGATCAATGGTGGCAGATTGCCTCCCAGGGCATGCCCGGCGGCAATAATCAGATGATGGATCAGATGATGCAGATGAGCCGCAACTACTTCGCCATGGCGGAGAACTTTTACAAGGGCGCCAACGGCCAGACAGATGCCACCCAGGCCGTCACCCAGTGGCTGGACCAGATGACCAGCGCCTTCAAGAACATGGGCCTGGGGCAAGCACCGGGCAAGGACATCAACCCCTTCTGGCAGATGCCCATGGACACCTGGAGCCGCGCCGGTTCCAGCTTCATGCCCATGCCGGGCGACTTCATGCAGGCTTTGCGCCCTGCGGCACGTCCGCCCTACGGCGATGTCGTGCAGGAACAGATGGACCGTTTCCTCTCCGTGCCGGGTGTGGGTTACACCCGCGAGTCCCAGGAACAGTATCAGGACCTTGCCAAGCTGATGATGGAGTACCAGCAGGCCATGCAACAATACCAGCAGGCCTTCGCCAAGGTGGGCCTGGATTCGGTGGACCGGTTCCGCGCTCGCCTTGACGACGCTGGCCGCCAGGACACCCCCATCACCTCCATGCGCGCCCTGTACGACGAATGGGTGGATGTGAGTGAAGAGGTCTATGGCGAGTTCGTCATGTCCGAGGAATACGCCAAGGTGTATGGCGACATGGTGAACAGCCTCATGGCCGTGAAGCGCCAGGGCACCCGCCTCATGGATGAGGTCACCGAAAGCCTGAACATGCCCACCCGCCGTGAGGTGAACACCCTGCACCGTCGTCTGCAGGAAAGCCGTCGCGAGATGCATCAGATCAAGGCGGCCCTGCGCGAGATGCAGCACGAAGAGAAAAAGGAAAAGGCCAAGGCCAGTTCCAGCCGCAAGTCCTCATCAACCCGGTCCAGCGCCGCCAAATCCAGCAGCGCCGGTACACAGGAAAAGGCCGCCAGCACCCAGTCCTCGGCCAAGGCGGACAGCACCAGCACCGGTAGCTCCAGCGCGGGCAGCTCCAGCGCCAGCAACACCAGCGCATCCTCTACCGCCAAGACACCGAGTGCGAGCACCACCAAGAAGGCCGACGAGCCCAAGAAGTAAAGGAGAGACAGGACATGATCCCGATTCAGATCCGCCCCGATCAGGTGCTGGATGAGATTTCCACGTTCCAGAAGAAACTCACCACCGGTCTGCAGAACCTGGCCGAGGCCGACGACATCCCCAGTGGTGTCACGCCCAAGGAGGCCATCTATCGCGAAGACAAGCTGACCCTGTACCGTTTCCAGCCCTCCACGTCGAAGGTACAGAACCCGGTACCGGTGCTGATCGTCTACGCCCTGGTGAACCGCCCCTACATGACCGACCTGCAGGAGAACCGCTCCACGGTGCAGGGCCTGCTGGATGCCGGCATGGATGTATACCTCATCGACTGGGGCTACCCGGACCGGGCCGACCGGTTCCTGACCATGGACGACTATCTAAACGGCTATGTGGATCGCTGCGTGGACGAGATCCGCTGGCGCCATGGCGTCGACAAGGTGAACCTGCTGGGCATCTGCCAGGGTGGCACCTTCAGCCTGTGCTACAGCGCCATGAACCCCGAGAAGGTGCAGAACCTGATCACCATGGTCACTCCGGTGGACTTCCACACCCCGGGCAACATTCTCTCCCACTGGGTGAAGCATGTGGACATCGACACCCTGGTGGACACCATGGGCAACATCCCGGGTGAACTGCTCAACTGGACCTTCCTCAACCTCAAGCCCTACCAGTTGATGGGGCAGAAGTACCTGGACATGGTTGAAGTGCTGCAGGACAAGGACAAGCTGGACAACTTCCTGCGCATGGAGAAGTGGATCTTCGACAGTCCCGACCAGGCCGGTGAGACCTACCGCCAGTTCATCAAGGATTTCTACCAGCAGAACAAGCTGATGAACGGCGGGCTGCACATTGGCGATCACGAGGTGGATCTGGCCAACGTGACCATGCCCGTGCTCAACATCTTCGCCGAGCAGGATCACCTGGTGCCGCCCGACGCCTCCAAGGCCCTGGGCAAGAAGGTGGGCTCCAAGGACTACACCGAGCTGTCCTTCCCCGGTGGCCACATCGGCATCTACGTGAGTGGCAAGGCCCAGAAGATGGTGCCCCCGGCCATCGGCAAGTGGGTGGACGAGCGCACCGAGAAGTAAGCAGGCAAAGCCTGCTGAGTGGCAGCACGGGCAACACCCGCGCTGCCACTCAAGGTGTTCGCTGAGCCAGATAATCGGCCAGTATGCGAGCATGATCGAAGGCCAGCGGCACCCCTGGTGCCGCTGGATCCACCCACCTGACCGCCGCCGCGTCGTCGGCCGCCTCGGGCTCACCCCGGGCACTGGCCAGGTAGACGGCACTGACGGTATGCCCCCTGGGATCCCGCCCGGGATCCGAATACAGCCCCAGCAACCCCTCCAGACTCACCTCAAGGCCTGTTTCCTCCAGGGCCTCGCGGACGGCTGCCTGCTCCACGGTTTCCCCCACATCCACAAAGCCTCCGGGCAAGGCCCAGCCATGGGGTGGATGACGACGCTCGATCAGCAGGATGCGCGCGCCACCATCCTCGCGACGAATGATCAGATCGGCGGCAATCAGCGGTGTGACGGGTCTGGGCATGATGATCTCAGTCCTTGCCGATGAAACGGCGTATATGGCGGCGATCCCGGCGGTCCGGGCGGTGGTCGGTGTGGGGCGTGGCCAGACGTGCCAGACGCCGGGCCTCGGCCTCCTGCTCCCGTGTGGCCCGCCCTTCCGGGGTTTCTTGATACAACTGTTGTGCCTCGGCGGCCGGGCGACGCTTGTCATTGAGCCCCAGCACGTCCACGAGCCAGGTCTCCCCCGAGCGGTTGATGCGCAGGCGATCCCCCACACGCACGCTGCGGGAGGGTTTCACGCGATCGCCATTCACATGCACGCGCCCGCCACTGACCGCCTCGGCGGCCAGGGAACGCGTCTTGAAGAAACGTGCGGCCCAGAGCCATTTATCCAGGCGCACTGAAGTTGCGGGTTCGTTCATGGATTCACCTTTGCGGCTGCTAGACTGTGGTGCCACACCCAAACCCCGTGTTGCCCATGCCCTTGAAACTCATCAGCTTCGACCTGTGCCCCTTCGTGCAACGCAGCATCATCACCCTGCGGTACAAGCAAGCCCCCTACGAGATCGAATACATCGACCTGGAGAGCCCACCCGCCTGGTTCCTGGAGATTTCACCCACGGGCAAGGTGCCGATACTGGAGGTGGACGGCAACACCCATCTGTTCGAATCGGCCGTGATCAATGAGTACGTGGACGACATCACCCCGCCCAGCCTCAAACCCACCGACCCGCTCACGCTGGCCTTCAATCGAGCCTGGATCGAGTTCGGCTCGGGCGCCATCATCGACCAGTACCGGATCATGATGGCCGAGACCGAACAGGACATGGAAGACCACCTGGCCTCTGCCCTGGCCGGACTGCGCCGCCTTGAGGGGCAGTTGGGGGACGGCCCCTGGTTCAATGGCGCCGACTTCTCCCTGGTGGATGCCGCCTTCGCCCCGCTGCTGATGCGTTACCGCTTGATTAACGCCCGAGAGCCCCTGTTCGAGGAGGACGAGTTCCCACGCATCAAGGCCTGGGCAGAGCAGTTGCTGGCCCTGGATGCCGTTACCGGTTCGGTGCCCGCCGATTTCCCCGAGCGGCTGAGCCGCTATCTGGCCGGCAAGGACGGCTACGGGCCCGAGCGTTTCAGCCACCTCTAGGGGCCATGTCTCGACCCCATCGTCATGACCCGCGGTTCAGGCGGGCCACTCGACGATGTGATCCTCCCAGTCCCCGGTCATGACCTCCTCATCCACGATGCGCCCCCGCACGGAGATCCCGGCAGCATGCACGCTGTCAGGATCTCCGGTGATCAACGGGTGCCACTGGGGCAGGGGCTTGCCTTCCGCCAGCAGCCGGTAGGCGCAGGTGTGCGGTAACCAGGGGATCTGCTGCACCTCCCCGGCAGTGAGCGAGACACAGTCGGGCACCTGCCGGGCCCGGTGGGCATAATCCCCACAGCGGCACGAATGCGCATCCAGAAGGCGGCAGGCCACATCCGTGTAGTAGATTTCGTCGGTATCCTCGTCCTGGAGCTTGTGCAGGCAGCAGCGACCACAGCCGTCACACAGGGCTTCCCATTGCTGCGAGTCCATCGCCTCCAGGCTCAACTCCTCCCAGAATCGGTACCCATCCGTCGGCGCAATCATCGCCTTGCTCACGGCAGCGGCCTTTGAAGGGACTCGCCCTCCTCGATGCGGGCACGCAAATCATCGAAATTCCGGGGAGAAATGAAATGCAGGGTATCCCGTCCACGCGCCGTCAACAGGATTGCCACCCCGGTATCCGGATAAAGGTAATACTGGCGCCCATCGTCCATGAGCAGCTTCTGCGGCTCCCGGCCAAAGCGTTCCAGCACGGTCTGTTCGTCATAGCGGGCGCGCGGCACATAGGAGAGTTCGGCCACCGGCAACTCCAGGGCCCGACGGGTGTCCTGTTCCGAAAGCTCCAGTCGACGCGCGCCACTGGGCATGGGCTTGTCGTTCACCGAGCGCGCGACCATGGCGTCCAGGGTGTCCTCATCCGCCATCAGGCGCGCCAGCAGATTGGTTTCGAAGGGGCCCAGCTTCACCGAACCGAAATAGGCCTCCAGACGCCGGTCGCCATTGGGGGAGACGAACAGCCCCAGACTGGGGAAGAGTCTCAGGCGATCGCGCAATTCATTCAGCGGCGTGTGTTCCAGGGTCACGCCGAACACACTCGAATTGCCCCCATCCAGCACTTCCACGTTCCACGGCAACTCATCCTCGCTGGGCTGGGGCGGCGGCCCCGTCAACAGCATGGACAGGCCGAAAAAGGGGATGGCCAGGGCCAGGAAAATCAGGATCTTTCTAAGCATGAGGGGTTAACCGATGGTCAAGGAGAAAAACACGGCAGGCTAGATTATCACCCCCAACCAGGGAACGCAGCGGCCCACAACCCGGTCAGAGTTGGGCAGATGCCTTTGGCTTGCCACGTCAGGAGGATATCGTTCCGGCAACGGCCAACCCAACGGTGGCGCTTGACCGCCGGACGGGCTGCATGGACGCTGTGTATCTTCTATACTTGGTAGTAAGCACGGATGTAACAGCATCAATGCACATTTTTACGAGGAGGCCATGACCGTCTCAATCACATCCGGTTACGCACTGTCGGGAATTCAGTCCGGCATGCAGGGGTTGCGCAGCAATGCAGCCGAGATCGCCAGCGCCGACAATCTCAGCGGCCAGGGCACTCGGGGCGTGGCACAGCCTCTGGTGGAGCAGCGCCTTAACGCCAATCAGGTGGAGGCCTCCGCCAAGGTCCTGCAAACGGAGAACCAGATGCTTGGCACACTGATTGATATGAAGGTCTAGGCAAGAGGTGGATACCATGAACGTCAACATGCCCGCATTCAACCCGGTGATGCCCGCCACCACCAACGCGGTGATGCCGACGCCGACCGACCGCCTGGAAGGCGGGGGCACCGCTGTGGAGATGGAAACCACGCGCCCGGTCTCGGACGCCCGGCAAACCGAACAGGGGAACGCCAACCCGGGGCAGAACACGACACAGAATCCTCCGGAAGCCACCAATGATCAGGCCGTGGTTGAGCGCAGTGATGCCGAACTCGCAGCCCAGGCCCGCCTGGAGGCGGCTCCTCGCGAAGGCACCCCGACACCTGAAGGTTTCGGGGCGGATCAGGCCGGCCTGAGCCAGGGGGCTGCCAACGAAGCACCTCAGGCTCAGCCCAGTGAGACTCAGGGCGGCCAACGGGGCCCGGACAACGCGGCCGGCCGACCCGATGCTGAACAGATGGCCTCACGACAACAGCAGGAAGATCTGCAAAGAGCTTTCGATGTGGCCAGCACCCAGGCCCAGGGCGCTCAGAGCACCGTGAACGAAATGGTCTGACGGACACCCTCCCCGGCTGGACCGATGGCCGCCCCCGCACATGCGGGTGGCGGCTTTTTTTGTGATACCTTGGGACATCCCCAATCCAGGCTGGAGGCTTCCCCGTACCATGCCGGCAAGCAGCGAACACCCGATCCGGGTCGATGTAAAGAGCACCTATGTGGAATCCCAGTCCGACCCCATGCACGGACGGTTTGTCTTCGCCTACACGGTGACCATCCACAACCAGGGCCAACAACCCGCCAAGCTGATCAGCCGCCACTGGATCATCCACGACTCCAACGGCAAGGTGCAGGAGGTGCGCGGAGAGGGCGTGGTGGGTGAACAACCCCATCTGCAGCCGGGCCAGGGCTTCAAATATACCAGTGGCGCCATGATCGAGACGCCGGTGGGCACCATGCAGGGCAGTTACCGGATGGTTGGAGACGATGGTGTGGAGTTCGATGCCCCCATTCCCTCCTTCACCCTGTCGGTCCCTCGCGTATTGCACTGACCCTTGACCCTACTTTAGACAGGGAGATTCACCAGGACTACAATCGGCAAGGTCAAACCCCAACCACAGGCAATCCACATGCGCATTCCATACACCATCTGGGCCCCCATCTACGATCGTGTTGTCGAAAAACCCACTCTCAACGTCCGGCGGCGCAGTCTGGAAAGACTAGGCAACGTGGAGGGTCAAACCATCCTGATTGTCGGCCTTGGCACGGGCCTGGACCTGCCGCACCTACCCCAGGGAGCCGATTACCATGGCCTTGACCTGACCCCCGCGATGCTGAAAAAGGCCGAGGAACGCGCCGCCAACCTGAATCTCTCCATCAACATGCGCCAGGGCAACGCCATGGACCTGCCCTACGAAGATGAAAGTTTCGATGTGGTGATCCTGCACACCATCCTGGCCGTGGTTTCCAAGCCCCATCTGGCCCTGGCCGAAGCCTCCCGGGTGCTCAAGCCTGGCGGCCGCATCCTGATCATGGACAAGTTCCTCAAGCCTGGCGAGAGCGCCCCCTTCCGCCGCCTGCTGGGCCTGGTATCCGGGCCGGTGGCCTCCCGCACCGACGTGGTCTTCGAGTCCCTGATGAAAAAGCGCAAGGAACTCAAGGTTCTGGAAGATAGCCCGGCCATGATGCGCGGCTGGTTCCGGCATATCACCCTGGAAAAACCCGCCACAGGGGAAACCACTCCCGAAACGGCACCTGAGCCCGCCGCGACCCAGGACAATCCGGCCGCGTAATGGCGCTGTATGCCGTCGGCGACCTGCAGGGCTGTCTTGACCCCCTGAAACGCCTCCTGGACCGGGTTGACTTCGACCCGGCCCAGGACCGGCTCTGGCTGGTGGGTGACCTGGTCAATCGGGGACCCGAGTCCCTCGCATGCCTGCGTTTCGTGCGGAACCTGGGCGATGCAGCCGTCAGCGTTCTGGGAAACCATGACCTGCACCTCCTGGCCATCCATGCCGGCCTGCACAAGCCCCGTCGCAAGGACACCGTCCAGTCCATTCTGGACAGCCCGGATCGCGAGGAACTGATGGAATGGCTGCGCCACCGGCCGGTCCTCCATCACGACGCCTCATTGGGCTGGACCATGGTGCATGCCGGCCTGCCACCCCAATGGGATCTGGAGACGGCCCTGGCCTGCGCCGATGAGCTCCACCAGGTTTTGCGTGGCCCCGAGCACACCCGACTGCTGCAGCGCATGTACGGCGACCAGCCGGATCGCTGGGATCCCGCCCTCACCGGCTGGTCACGACTCAGATTCATCACCAACAGCTTCACCCGGATGCGCTATTGCACCCGGGATGGGCGCCTGGACATGGACTACAAGGGCGCCCCGGGCAAACAACCTGCGCACCTGGTCCCCTGGCACGCCGTGGAGGGTCGTCTTACCCGCGACCATCGTCTGGTGGTGGGCCACTGGTCCACCCTGGGTTACCGTTTCGAGCACAACGTGCTCTCACTGGACACGGGCTGCATCTGGGGCGGCAAGATGACCCTGGCACGCCTGGATACCCCGGAGCCGGAAGTCAGCCAGCTGCGCTGCCCCACACACCAGCCGCCGGGATGATCCCCCGGATCACCGGTCGGCGCCGTTGCCACTGTCCCCCGACGGGGACAGCCGTCCGGCTGCCTGCTGACCGGCCATGACCACCTCCGCCACCGCCTGCTCCGCCGTGCGCGCCAGCGTTCGCCGATCCGCGCCCTCCACCGGGATCAACGGCTTGAATACCAGATCCACTTCCAGTCTTTTCTCCCCCAGCACGCGCCAGGTGTGAGGCACCAGCTTGTCATTGTTGACAAAGGGCATGGGCGAGTCGCTGCCGTCAGGCAGGGGGCGGTAATACAGTCCCACCGGCTGCACCGGGCACTGCGAGCGCTGTGCAGCGGAGAACAGGCGATAGTGGAACCGGCGCACCGACTCGCCCACCGTCGTGGTGCCCTCTGGAAAGACATGCACGCTCCCGCCCGCCTTCAGGTGGTCGGTCATCTTGTCCGTCACCTCATTGGCGGCCCCATGCTCCCCACGGCGAATGAACACCGTACCGTTACGCTGCGCCAGCCAGCCGATCACCGGCCACTGCCGCACCTCGGACTTGGAGAGAAACCCGGCGGGCACATGCGCCCCCAGCACAGGAATATCCAGCCAGGACACATGATTGGAGACCGACAGCACCGTCTGCGCAGACGGCTCGCCCTGCACATGGATACGCAAACCCATGATCCGGCAGAAAGCCCGATACCAGAGCAGGATGGCGCGGCGAAATCGGGGCCGGGGCAGGCCCGCCTCGTCAGGCCGCCCCAGGGCCAGGGTGATCAGCACGCCGAGCGGCACGTGGAGCAGGAGGAGCAGGATGCGGTAGAGTCGTCGGATCAGTCTCATGGGCGGCGCTTCAGTGAGGATTTATACTGAATCGTACTAAGGAGACCGCAACCAAAGCCACCATCGACGAGGGGCAACATGACCCGTATCCGCCAGATCCTGCTGCTCGCCGCCTGCCTGGTCATCCTGCCCGCGCTGACCGGCTGTCCCGGTGCATTCACAGAAAGCGCCTCATCCCAGACGACGCCGGTGCGCATGCTCGCCTCGGGGGCCCATTGCGACCATGACCAGCCCGAGCCTCGCCTCCAGATCCTCCGGGATCCTGCTGCCTTGCAACAGGTCCTGGATCATACAGGCCTGCGTATCACGGAGACTGAGCCGCCGGATTTTCAGCGTGAGTCGGCCATACTGATCCACCAGGGCCTCAAGCCCACCCTGGGCTACAGCCTGGAACTGGCCGACACCTCGGTCCGCATGGTCAACGGCGTCGGGCGCCTGCAGGTCCTCAACCGCGAGCCTCCCGCGGACGCCATCGTGGCCCAGGCCCTGAGCAGCCCCTGCCTGCTCCTGGCCATGGAACATCACCCCATGGAATCCCTCCAGATCAGAGACCAGCACGGCACCCTCCTGGACGAAGCCCCCCTCGAACCCTGAAGAGGAACAGTCCTCTTTTCTCCCCTTGCTCCGACATGGATTCCGTGGGAGCGGGCCTGCCCGCGAATGGACTCTCGAAGCCCACGGGGCAACCGAACCTTGGTGGGGGGCACCTCCGGGAGCGGGTGTCAGCCGCATGGATGCGGCTGCCAAGCCTACATGGACGTATTCACGGCGTCCCGCGGACGGAGGTGCCCCCCACCAAGGTTCCCCCGGATGCCTGAACCCGGGCACCGCATCCATGCGCGCCCATTCGCGGGCAGGCCCGCTCCCACGGGGGCAACTGTATCGGTCATCGGTTCATGTTAAGATCTTCCCGCTCAAGACCTCCCCGCTCACAGTCCAGAGAGCGTTCCTTTTCTCATGTATCCCACGCACCCCTTCATCGACCCCGTCGCCATCAGCCTCGGGCCGCTGGATATCCACTGGTACGGCCTCATGTATCTGGTGGGCTTCGCAGCCTTCTGGCTGCTGGGCATGGCCAAGGTACGCCAGCCCTGGAGTCCCGTGAACGCCACGCAACTGGGCGATCTGCTCTTCTACGGCGTGATCGGCGTCATCATCGGTGGGCGACTGGGCTACGTGCTGTTCTACAACCTGGAGGCCCTGGCCAGTGATCCCCTGCTGCTGATCCGCCTGTGGGAGGGGGGCATGAGCTTCCATGGAGGGCTGATCGGCGTGCTCGTCGCCAGCGCCCTGTTCGCCCGCAAGCTGGGCGTTTCCTTCTTCCAGCTCACCGACTTTGTGGCCCCGCTGATCCCCATCGGCCTGGGGGCTGGACGCATCGGCAACTGGATAAACGGGGAACTCTGGGGCAAGCCGGCCGAGCTGCCCTGGTCCATGATCTTCCCCGCCGTCGACATGCTGCCCCGCCATCCCTCCCAGCTCTACCAGGCCTTCCTGGAGGGCGTGGTGCTGTTCCTGATCATCTGGCTCTTTGCCCGGCGCTGGCATCCGGTGGGCGCAGTCTCGGGGCTGTTCCTGATCTTCTACGGCCTGTTCCGGTTCCTGGTGGAATTCGTGCGTGAACCCGATGCCCATATCGGCTATCTGGCCTTTGACTGGGTCACCATGGGTCAGGTACTCAGCCTGCCCATGATCCTGGGCGGTATCGCCATCATGGCCTGGGCCTACCGGGGGTCGAGATGAAACCCTATCTGGACCTGCTCGAACACCTGCTGCACCACGGCACGGAAAAGGGGGATCGCACCGGCACCGGGACCCGCTCCCTGTTCGGCCACCAGATGCGCTTCAACCTGGAGGACGGCTTTCCCCTGATCACCACCAAGAAGCTGCATCTGCGCTCCATCGTCCATGAACTGCTCTGGTTCCTGCGCGGCGACACCCGAACCGACTATCTGCGGGAACACGGCGTACGCATCTGGGATGAATGGGCCACCGAGGAAGGTGACCTGGGGCCCATCTACGGGGCTCAGTGGCGCGCCTGGCCCACGCCCGACGGGCGCCATGTGGATCAACTGAAGGAAGTGGTGGAGCAGATCCGCACCCGCCCCGACTCCCGGCGCCTGATCGTCAACGCCTGGAACGTGGCCGATCTGCCGGACGAGGGCATCTCGCCCCAGGACAATGCCCGGGCCGGCCGCATGGCCCTGGCCCCCTGTCACTGCCTGTTCCAGTTCTACGTGGCCGATGGGAAACTGTCCTGCCAGTTGTACCAACGCAGTGCGGACATCTTCCTGGGCGTGCCCTTCAACATCGCCTCCTATGCGCTGCTCACCCATATGGTGGCCCAGGTCACGGGCCTCAAGCCCGGGGACTTCATTCACACCTTCGGCGAC
This sequence comes from Ectothiorhodospira variabilis, assembly GCF_022227625.1. NCBI lineage: Bacteria > Pseudomonadati > Pseudomonadota > Gammaproteobacteria > Chromatiales > Ectothiorhodospiraceae > Ectothiorhodospira > Ectothiorhodospira variabilis. Next base: position 17,352 of record NZ_JAJNAO010000020.1, read on the forward strand.
GTACATCTGTACCTGAACCACCTGGAACAGGCCCGGGAGCAACTCACTCGTGCGCCCTACCCCAGGCCCCGACTGGTGCTGAATCCGCAGGTCACCTCGCTGTTCGATTTTTGCTACGAGGACATCACCCTGGAGGGCTATCAGGCCCATCCCCACATCAAGGCAGCGGTGTCCATATGACGATGCAGCAACAGCCCGTTCTGACCTGCGTGGTCGCCATGGATCGCCAGCGCCTGATCGGGGCAGACAACCGCCTGCCCTGGCATCTGCCGGCGGACCTGGCCCATTTCAAGCGCCTTACCCTGGGGGGAACGCTGCTCATGGGGCGGCGCACCTTCGAATCCATCGGCCGCCCCCTGCCCCAGCGGCGCAGCATCGTGCTCAGCCGCGACCCAGGCTTTCAGGCCGAGGGTTGCACGGTGGTGGATTCTGTGGAGGCGGCCCTGGACGCCGCTGGTGATATGCCGGAGGTCTTCGTGATTGGCGGCGCCCGGCTGTTCGAACAGCTGTTGCCCCAATGCGGGCGCCTGCACCTGACCGTGATCGATCACGAATTCCAGGGGGACACCTGGATGCCGGAACTGGACGCGGGCTGGCAGGAGATCAACCAAGAGGCGCACGAGCCGGATGAGCGCAACGCCTGGCCTTACCGGTTCATCACCCTGGAACGATCCGCAATGGCCCAAGGCTGATCCGTCGCCTCACCGTGCCAGGGCGCGCCCCTCAACGGCGCGCAGCCCCCCGACGCAACATGTCCATCCCGGGCATGGCAAAGATCACCGCAAACAATGCCGCCGCCGCCACCACGATGGACGGGCCCGTGGGGGTATCCCACTCCAGGGAACCCCAGATCCCACCGACCACCGCCAGCGAGCCGATCACGGCAGCCAGCAGGGCCATCTGCTCGGGAGTGGATGACAGACGACGGGCGGCCGCCGCCGGGATGATCATCAGAGAGGTGATCAGCAGGATACCCACCACCTTCATGGCCACGGCGATCACCAGGGCGATGAGCAGCATGAAACCGATGCTCACCAGGCTCACCCGTACCCCCTCCACCCGGGCCAGATCCTCATGCACGGTCACTGCCAGCAGCGGCCGCCACAGCACCAGCAGCAACACCAGCGCCAGCAGGCCGCCCCCGAAGATCCACCACACATCGTTCCAGGACACCGCCAGGATGTCACCGAAGAGATAGGCCATCAGGTCGATCCGCACGCCTTCCAGGAAGGAAATGGCCACCAGACCCAGGGACAGGGCGCTGTGAGCCAGGATGCCCAGAAGCGTATCCGAGGCCAGCCTTCGCTGGCGCTGCAACAGCACCAGCAACATCGCCAGGGATACGCACAGCACAATGACGGTGAGATTCACGCTGATGCCGATGAGAAAGCCCAGGGCCACTCCCAGCAGGGCCGAATGGGCCAGGGTATCGCCGAAATAGGCCATGCGCCGCCAGACCACGAAGGAGCCCAGCGGACCGGCCACCAGGGCCACGGCCAGCCCCCCCAGCAGGGCCCGGAAAATGAAATCGTCCATCAGCATTCCTCGTGCTCCTTCACAGCATCCTTGACCACATCTCCATGCAGGTCATGGCGATGATCATGATGATGGGTGTACACCGCCACGCCGGGCGGGACGGAATGCCCGAACAGGCGCAGATAGGCCGGATCCTGACTGACCGCCTCCGGGCGCCCCGTGCAGCACACATGCTGATTCAGGCAGATCACCGAGTCGGCCGCCTCCATCACCAGATGCAGTTCATGGGACACCATCACCACGCCGCAGCCGTAACGATCCCTCAGGGCGGCGATCAACTGAAACACCTCCCCCTGCCCGGACACGTCCACACCCTGGGCCGGTTCATCCAGTGCCAGCAGATGGGGCCGGCGCAGCAGGGCCCGCGCCAGCAGGATCCGCTGCATCTCCCCCCCGGACACCGATTGCACCGGCTGCTCCAGCAGGTGTTCCACCCCCACTTCGGCCAGCACCCGGCGAAGCTCATCCCGAGGCGCCCGGCCGCCCAATGCCATGAAACGCCGCACGGTGATGGGCATCACATCGTCCACCACGATGCGCTGAGGCATGTAGCCGACGCGCAGCCCCGGGCGACGCAGCAGCCGCCCCGCACTGGGGGTCTGCAGCCCCAGCAGGATGCGCAGCAACGTGGTCTTGCCGGCGCCATTGGGGCCGATGATGGTGGTGATCTGCCCGGGCTCCACCGACAGGTCCACATCTTCGAGGACACGCCGCCCGCTGAGCTGCAGGCTGATCCCCCGGGCATCCAGAAGACGGCCCTGCAGGGCTGTTTTTGGCTGAGGCTTCCTGAAAAATTCAAACACTGGATGACAACCGGTTTCCTGCTGACTCGTTATAGTATATCGTTTTCAAGACTGAAGAATGATAGTGTAAATACCATCGGTCTCCCCGTGGGAGCGGCCCTTGGCCGCGAAAGGCCTTTCCGGGCATCCGGCTGCCCGGGCTTGGGCATCAAAGAAAGGGGACGGCCCTTTTTTTGATGCCCAACATCGGCTGCCCGGGTTCTGGCATCGGGGTGAACCTCGACGGGGCCGTGTCTTCGTCCGCGGGACGCCGTGAATTCATCCCTGAAGGCTTGGCAGCCGCATCCATGCGGCTGACACCCGCTCCCGAGGACACGGCCCCGACGAGGTTCGGATACATCCGGGTTTCGCCTGAAAAAAGACAAGAGGAATCAACATGAAACTGTCACGCCTGACGATCTCTGCTGTCCTCGGTGCCCTGTTGATCGGGCCGGTTACGGCCTCTGCCGCCCCCCAGGTGGTGGTGAGCATCCCGCCCATCCATAACCTGGTGAGTGGCGTGATGGATGGCGTCGGGGAACCCACCCTGCTGGTGCCGGCGGGCGCCTCGCCGCACAGCTACAGCATGCGCCCATCGGATCGGCGACAAATGCAATCCGCCGATGTCCTCGTCTGGGTCGGCCCCCACCTGGAAACCTTCCTGGAGCGCCCGATCGCGACCCTGCCAGAGTCGGTCCGAAAAGTCACCCTGCTCAAGGACGCGGATCTGACCGTGCACTCAGGCCGAGAGGGGGGCGTCTGGGAAGCCCATCGCCATGACCATTCCTCCCACGATGGAGATCACGGGCATGAGCATGAGCATCATCACCACTACAACGACCATGGCCACGATGACGACCACGCACACGGCCATGACCACCACGATCACGCTCATGGCGATGAGGGTCATCATGATCATGGTCACTCCCACGGCCATCATGTGGATGCCCACATCTGGCTGAGCCCGGACAATGCCGCCGCCATCGTGCGTCAGGTGGCCCAGGTACTGGCCGACGCGGATCCGGACAATGCCGATCGCTATGAGGAAAACCGGGATCGGATGCTATCGCGCATGGAGGCCCTGGACGAGGAACTCAAGTCACGGCTGGATCCGGTCAGTGATCGTCCCTTCATCGTCTTTCACGATGCCTACCAGTATTTCGAGAAGCACTACGGCCTCACCCCCGCCGGCTCCATCACCGTGGACCCGTCCCGCAGCCCCGGTGCCCAGCGGGTTCAGGCGCTTCGGGAACGCATCCGCGAATCCGATGCCATCTGCGTTTTCACCGAACCGCAGTTCCGCCCGGCCATCGTGGAAACCCTGACCGAGGGCACCGGGGCCCGGGTGGGTGAACTGGATCCCCTCGGCGCCCGACTGCCGGCCGGCGAAGAGAGCTATTACCGCCTGCTGGAGAATCTGGCGGACAGTCTCGTCGATTGCCTGAACCAGGACCTGTCGTGATGATCGAACAACGAGATTCGCAAGCCACGGGGCATGCGGTTCCCGGCGGGGGTGGGTTCCTGTAAGCGGGTGTTCGCCGCATGGATGCGGCGATCAAGCCTACAAGGATGTATTGACGGCGTCCCGCTGTAAGGAATCCACCCCCGCCGGGAACCCTGGGCACGAAGCGAGAACCCGGGCAGCTGCCCAGGTCTGCCTTCCAGGGTGAACCCCTACTGGATCATCTCCAGATCCATCTGCACGGCGTCGATACCCGCGCGGGCGCACATCTCGTCGGTCTCGCCCGAGGGGGCGCCACTCACACCCACGCCACCGACGATGCGGCCCGCCGCGTGAATGGGCAGACCACCGGCGGAGAACACCAGGCCCTCCACCTTGCCCACCTGGAAGGGCTTGGTGAAGCGATCCTCCATCTCGGAGAGCGGGCCATTGAATGACATGGCGGTGTAGGCCTTCTGCTGGCTGATGGCCAGGGTGATGTCCATGGCCAGGGTGTCGCGCAGGACCACCTGCGTGTTGCCGCCACGATCCACGACGGTCACGGCCACATTGACGCCCTCCTCCCGGCAGGCCTCCAGGGTGGCCCGCGCCAGCTCATAGGCCGTATCCAGCGTCATGATCTTGAAATCAATGGCGGGGGATTCCTGAGCCTGAGCGACGGAGCCCATCGCCAGGGCGAGCGAGGCAGCAGCAAGGGTTGCCGAGATGCGTTTCATGTTGTTCTCCTCTGGGTGTAGGTCAGATGGGCACCGATGCATGGCCGGTGCCTTCACATGCCTGACAGAGTGTAGACGGGAACGCGTCACTGAGAAAGATCAATCTCTCCAGGACATCATCCCCACAACACCAGCACCCAGACCACCACCGCATGGGCGATGGCCAGGAAGACGGCCGCCGAGCCCATATCCTTGGCCCGGGCCGAGAGCGGATGCAACTCCTCGCCGATGCGGTCGATGGCGGCCTCCACGCTGCTGTTGAGCAACTCCACGATGAGCACCAGCAGCAAGGACCCCAGAAGCAGGGCCCGTTCCACCCCGGTGTCCCCCAGCCAAAGGGCCAGGGGTACCAGGATGAGCATGGCCATCAATTCCTGGCGAAAGGCGGCCTCGTGCTTGAAGGTGCTGCGCAGCCCCTTCCAGGAATAACCGGCGGCCTTGATGATCCGTGTCAGGCCCCGGTGGCCACTGTGGGCCATCAGCCGGCTGCCGCCTCGCGTGTCGAGCCCGTCCAGGCCAGGTCCAGTTCCTTGGCGGCGCGCACCTCGTCAAAACGCCGATTGGGCTGGGTGTAAGGGGCACCCTTCACCTTTTCGGGATCGTTACGGGCCTCGTCCAGGATCTGCCCCATGGCCTCCACAAAGCCGTCCAGGGTCTCCTTGCTCTCCGTCTCGGTGGGCTCCAGCAGCAGACATTCGGGCACCAGCAGCGGGAAGTACGTGGTGGGCGCATGGAAACCGTAGTCCAGCAGGCGTTTGGCCACATCCATGGCAGTCACCCCATTCTCCTTGGCCTGACGGCGCAGGGTGACGATGAACTCGTGGGTGGCACGGCGGTTGGGGAAGGCCAGATCGAAACCCTTTTCCTTCAGGCGGGCCATCACATAGTTGGCATTCAGGGTGGAGAAGTCTGCCACCCGGGGCATCCCCTCCCGACCCAGCAGGCGCATGTACACATAGGCCCGCAGCAGCACACCGGCGTTGCCGGCAAAGGCTGACAGGCGACCAATGCTCTGAGGCAAATCCTTCTCCGTCAGCCAGCGGTATTCATCGCCCTGCTTGTCCACCACCGGCACGGGCACGAAAGGACGCAGGCGATCGCTCACGCCCACGGCGCCAGCACCCGGACCACCGCCCCCATGGGGGGTGGAGAAGGTCTTGTGCAGGTTCATGTGGATCACGTCAAAGCCCATGTCGCCGGGGCGCACCTTGCCCAGGATGGCATTCAGGTTGGCGCCGTCGTAATACAGCAGGCCACCGGCATCGTGGACCACCTGGGCGATCTCCTTGATACGCCGTTCGAACACACCCACGGTGGAGGGGTTGGTGAGCATGATGCCTGCCGTGGTCGGCCCGACGGCTTCCTTCAGGGCCTCCATGTTCACATCCCCGTCGGCATCGGTGGGGATTTCCCGCACCGTGTAGCCACACATGGTGGCGGTGGCCGGGTTCGTGCCGTGGGCCGCGTCGGGGACAATGATTTCCGTGCGGGCATCGTCCCCACGGGACTGGTGATAGGCACGGATCATGGCCACACCAGCAAATTCACCCTGGGCGCCCGCCATGGGGGTCAGCGAGACCTGACGCATGCCGGTCACGTCCATGAGCATTTCCTGCAGTTCGTACATGCAGGCCATGAAGCCCTGGCTCACCTGCTCGGGGGCATAGGGGTGACGGCGCATGAAACCCGGCAGCATGGCCAGGCTGTTGCAGGCCCGCGGGTTGTACTTCATGGTGCACGAGCCCAGGGGATAGAAATGGGTGTCGATGGAGAAGTTCTTTTGGGACAGCCGGGTGTAATGGCGCACCACGTCCAGTTCCGAGACCTCGGGCAAAGGCACCCGGCTGCCCCGCCGGAAACGTTCGGGCACCGCCGGCGCGGCGGGCTCGGCCAACGGCGCCTGGCTGGTGGCCCGACGCCCGGGACGGGAGAGTTCAAAGATCAACATACCTTGCTCCTGAGTCTGGGAAATAATGTTCGGTACAGGGGGCGGTGATGGCATTGTGCCCACCGCTCCCCCCTCATCCCCGGCCCTTCTCCCCTGAGGGGAGAAGGGAGTACAACCGTCTGGCCCTTCTCCCCTCAAGGGAGAAGAGAGTGCAACCGTCTGGCCCCTCTCCCCCCAGGGGAGAGGGGTTGGGGTGAGGGGCATGCGGCGGCCCGCTCACCCAAGGGCGGCGTAGGCCTTGTCATAATCCGGCTCCTGAGCGATCTCCGGCACCAGTTCCGTGTGGACCACGGTATCTTTCTCATCCAGCACCAGCAGCGCCCTGCCGGTAATGCCGGCCAGGGGGCCATCCACGATCAGCACGCCATAGTCCTTGGCGAAATTCCGTGATCGCATCATGGAGAGGGTTTTCACCCGCTCCACATTCTCGCTGCCGCAGAACCGACCCTGGGCAAAGGGCAGATCCGCCGATACCGTCAGGATGACCACATCGTCACGACCCGCTGCCCACTCATCGAACTTCTTCGCCGACAGGGCGCAGACGGGGGTGTCCAGGCTGGGCACGATGGAGAGGATCTTCTTCTTGCCGTTGAAGTCGCTGAGGGTGACGTCGTTGAGGTCCTTGTCCACCAGAGTGAACGCGGGTGCCTTGCTGCCCACCTGGGGCAGGTCGCCGCTGGTGTTGATGGGATTGCCCTGCAGGGTGATCTTGGCCATGGAAAGTCTCCTCCGGTTTTGTGGTCTGCGTAGGGGCACTGGCCCCCGGTCTGTGTCGCCCCCCGCACCCCACACAGACGTGTTTCCGGGATAGGGGCGGGGATGCAACGGTCAACCCTTGCTCAAATCCTGGGCTATACGGACGAAGCCACCTTCTCCAAGGCCTCCACATACGCGTCCAGATCGGCCTCGGTCTTGGTCTCTGTCACGCACAGCAGCAGGACATTCTTGAGATCCGGATAATCCCGGCCCAGAGGATAACCACCCAGCACACCTTCCTCGGACATGCGCTGCATCACCTTCTCGGCATCGGTGCCCAGGCGGATGGCCGCTTCGTGGAAGCGCTCACCGGAGAAGGCCACATCGAAGCCCCTGGCCTTGAGCTTGTCCACCAGGGCGGCGGTGTTGTTCATGCAGGTGCTGGCCACCCGCTCCAGGCCCTCCGGCCCCAGCAAGGCCATGTGGATGGTGGCAGCCGTGACCACCAGCCCCTGGTTGGTGCAGATATTCGAGGTGGCCTTGGAGCGGCGGATGTGCTGCTCCCGGGCCTGCAGGGTGAGCACGAACCCCTCGCGACCGTCGGCGTCCTTCGTGCGGCCCACCACGCGCCCCGGCATCTGGCGGACATGCTCCTTGCGACAGCACATGAAGCCAAAATAGGGCCCGCCGGAGGACAGCGGCGCGCCCAGGGGCTGGCCGTCACCCACCACCATGTCGGCCCCCTTGGTACCCCATTCGCCGGGGGCCTTGAGCAGGGCCAGGGAGACGGGATTGACCACGCCAATGGCCTGGGCGCCCTGGGCATGGGCCCAGTCAGTAAGGGCATCCACTTCTTCCATCACACCAAAGAAGTTGGGTTGCGGGATCACCAGGGCGGTCACATCCCCGCCCTCGAAGTCGGACAGGGAGGCCACGTCCACTCGACCGGTGTCTGGATCGAAAGGCACCTCCACCAGATCGATTCCCTGACTGCCGACGATGCTGCGGGTCACTGCACGATAGGCCGGATGCACGCTGGTGGGCATGAGCACCTTGCGGGCCTTGGACTTGCGGTTGGCGCGCACCGCCATGAGCACTGCCTCGGCCAGGGCCGACGCCCCGTCGTACAAGGAGGCATTGGACATGGGCAGCCCGGTGAGCCGGCTCATCATGGTCTGGTATTCGTAGATGAGCTGCAGGGTTCCCTGGCTGGCCTCGGCCTGGTAGGGGGTGTAGGCGCTGTAGAACTCGCCGCGGGTGGCGATCTGCCAGACGGCCGCCGGGATATGGTGCTCGTAGGCACCAGCCCCGATGAAGTTCAGGCAGGTGGCGTCCTCGCCAGCCCGGGCCTCCATCAGCCGGGTGACCTCCATTTCGCTCATCGCCGGCGGCACGCCCCGCAGGCCGTCCACGCGCAGGGCGGAAGGGATTTCGTCGAAAAGGGTTTCGACGCTGTCGGCGCCAATGGCGTCGAGCATCTCGCGCACATCGGATTCAGTATGGGGAATGAAGGGCATGGCTTGTCGAGGGTCTCCGGGCTGCTGGCGGCGGGTTTGAGGGCAAGCGGCGCTGACTGGCCCGCCTCAGCCCTCGGCCTCCAGGTGCTGATTGTAGGCGTCGGCGTCCATCAGGGCATCCAGTTCGCTGGTGTTGGCGGGCTTGACGCGAAAGATCCAGCCCTCGCCGTAGGCATCACTGTTCACCAGTTCCGGGCTATCGCCCAATTGTTCGTTCACGGCCACCACGTCGCCGCTCACGGGGGCGTACACATCCGAGGCGGCCTTGACGGATTCCACCACGGCACAGGCGGCACCGGCCTCCAGGCTGGACCCCTCTTCCGGAGTCTCCACGAAGACCAGATCACCCAGCAGTTCCTGGGCATGATCGGAGATACCCACGGTCAGGGTGCCGTCGGACTCCTGGCGTACCCATTCGTGGGACTTGGCGTATTTCAGTTCAGCAGGGACATTGCTCATGGGATCTTCTCCGAAGGATGAAATCGAGGATAAGGTGACAAAGGGACAACGGGAGGGGCCGGCAATGGCCCCTCCCGGGAATATAAACCGTCTGGGGGCTCAGTGGATCTCGACCAGGGCCTGGCCGTTGCGCACGAACGGCGGCTTGACCACCCGGGCCGGCACCTGCTTGCCGCGGATCTCCACCTGAACCTGCTCGCCGGCGCCAGCGGGGATGCGCGCCAGGGCGATGGCCACCCCCAGCGTGGGGGAGAAACTGCCGCTGGTGGTCTCACCCTGACCGGCCTCACCCGCCGATACCGGCATGTGGCCACGCAGGACGCCACGCCCCTCAAGCACCAGACCCACCAGACGACGCGGCACGCCCTCGGCCTTCTGCTTCTCCAGGGCGGCGCGCCCCATGAAATCACGGTCGGCGGGTGCCAGAGCCACGGTCCAGCCCAGGCCGGATTCCAGGGGACTCACCTGCTCATCCATGTCGGTGCCATAGAGGTTCATGCCGGCCTCCAGGCGCAAGGTGTCGCGGGCACCCAGGCCCGTGGGGCGCACACCGGCGGCGGCCAGGGCATCCCACAGGGCGCGGGTTTCGCCCTTGGGCAGCACCACTTCGAATCCGTCCTCACCGGTGTAGCCAGTGCGGGCCACGAACCAGTCCTGCCATTCGCAGGCTCGAAACGGCGACAGGGCCTCCACGTCGGCACGCAGGGCCTCGGGCAACAGCGGCAGGCAAAGTTCCCGGGCCTTGGGGCCCTGCACGGCGATCATGTCCAGGTCGTCCCGTTCCTGCACGGACACCTGGGGCGCACCGGGCATGTCCCGGGCCACCTGCTGCATCCAGGCCAGATCCTTGTCGCGGGTGGCGGCATTCACCACCACCCGGTAGCCCTGTTCACGGCGATAGGTAATCAGGTCGTCCAGAACCCCACCCTGCTCGTTGAGCATGCAGCTATACAGGGCGCGCCCGTTTTCCTTGAGCTTGTCCACATCATTGGCCAGCAGGTGGCGCAGGTAATCCCGCGCCCCGGAGCCGGTCACGTCCACCACGGTCATGTGGGACACATCGAACATCCCGGCCTCGCGGCGCACACCGTGGTGCTCTTCCAGTTGGGACCCATAGTGCACCGGCATGGACCAGCCGGCGAAATCCACCATGCGGGCGCCAGCGGCGACGTGGGCGTCATGGAGTGTTGTCTGCTTGAGTGTGGTCATCTTTTCGGCTCCCGGAAAACAAAAAAGGGGCGGCCGACACGTGTTGTGTGTCGACCGCCCCTCTGTCCTGAAACCTGAGAGATTAAACCGGTGCAAATGCCCGATTATCCCCTTCGGTGGGCCTGAAAACAGGCCACTCTCCAGAGTCGATATGTGGCAGCGCGGTCCTTTTGCCTGAGCGTTTCCGGGCGGAAGTTGCGCCTTCGGCGCCCCCTGTGGGGGTCTCTCCCGCACTGCCTGGGCACCGTGGCACCCGAATCAATGACCTCACTATAACCCAGCGGCCCCGGGTTCGGAAGGACTTATGGACATATAAACTTCATATGGGGGATAGACTGAGGCTATTCAGGACGACGAATCAAGGCACGGGTCACTGCAGCCCGGCCCCGGTGGCCCGGCCCCTCATCCAGTTGAATCGCCAGTTCGGCCAGCTCCATGAATTCGGCGCCGGCCAGATCTTCCCGCAGCATCACGCTGCTGTAGAGCATGTCGGGTTCACGGGGGCCACCGCTTTCGTGATGGATCTGTTCGGGATGAAAGGCCTCCAGCAGTAACCAGCCGCCGGGTTTGAGGGCTTCCAGCATGGACTGGTGCACCTGGCGACGCTGAGCGGGAGGCAGATGCACGTAGATGGAGATCACGTGGTCGAATTCGCCCTTGGGCCACTTCCAGCCCACCAGGTCTGCCCAGACCGTTTCCAGGATCACGCCCTGATGCTGTGCCAGGGCCTGGGCCTTGGCCAGTGCCTGCTGGGAGAAGTCCACCGAGGTGACCGACAGCCCCCGCGATGCCAGCCAGACGCCATTGCGCCCCTCTCCATCGCCCACGGCCAGCGCCGTCTGCCCGGCCTGATACAGGCCGTGGTGCGCCAGCAGATAGGCATTGGGGGCCGTGCCGTAGACATACTCCGAACCGGAGTAGCGGGTATCCCAGAATTCTTTCATGACGAATCGTCCCCGTGGCACCCAGTGGTGAAAAGCCCATTGTACAGCTTGCCGGCGAGTCGCGGAGACCGCGGTGGCCCGTTTAAAACGCTTCGCGGCCAGGGGCCGCTCCCACAAGGACGAGCCACCCCCCCCGTGGGAGCCGGCCTGCCGGCGATGCGCCGCACCAGCGGCGCCCTGCCTGAAAACCCTCGCGGCCAAGGGCCGCTCCCACAAAAAAGGCATCAGTACAAATGGGTCAGGTTCGGTGCTCGCCCAGGCCCAGGGCATGGCGCATCAACAGGTGCTTCAGCGGCGTCACCTGATGGGCCAGGTTCAGGCCCAGCCCCCGCAGGGCCGCTAACGGCGGCCGTTCGCTACCGAAGAGATACCTGAAACCCTCCATGGATCGCATCATGATCAGATTGTCGCCGCGACGGGCCCGTTCATAACGACGCAACACCCGAAGCTCTCCGGCATCAGTCACACCCGGGGCACAGACCGCACTGACCAGGGCATGGGCATCCTGAAAACCGAGGTTGGCCCCCTGCCCCGCCAGTGGGTGGATGGTATGGGCCGCATCCCCCACCAGAGCCACACGGGGCCGCACATAATGCTCCGCCTGGGAGCCGCGCAGGGGAAAGGCTGCCCGCCTGGATGTCTCAAGCACCTGCCCAAGGCGATAGTCCAGCCCGTCTGCAAGGGCCTGGCAAAAGGCCTCATCATCCAGATCCCGAAGCTCCTCCGCGCGGGCATCGTCCGCCGACCACACAATGGAGCAGCGTCCATCCCCCAGGGGCAGAAAAGCCAGTGGCCCCGTGGACAGGAAGCGTTGCCAGGCCGTGTCCTCATGGGGAAGGGCCGTACGCACGGTGGCCACCAGAGCCTGTTGACCGTAGTACCGGCTGTTCACGCGAATGCCCGCCAATTCCCGCAGGCGCGAGCGGGCGCCATCGGCACCCACCACCAACAGGGCCTTGAGACGACGCCCGCTGGCCAGGGTGATCTCTGCATGGCTGCGCCGCACATCCAGCCCCATGAGGGTGTCGGGGGCGATGATTTCAACCATGGGGTCCTGCTCCAGCCGATCCCACAGGGCGCGCTGCACGACGCGGTTCTCGATGATGTGCCCCAGGTCCGGCTCTGCCAGATCCCTGGCCTCGAAGCGGATGCGCCCCGACCCGGCGGCATCCCACACCTCCATGGCCTGATAGGGGTGTGCCCGCAGGGCCATCATGCCCTCCCAGGCACCCAGGGACTGGAACACCCGCTGCGCGGCACGATTGATGGCGGACACACGCAGATCGTGGTCCCCCTCGGGGTCAAACGCCCCCGGCGGCTGAACCTCCACCAGGGCCACCCGGTGCCCGGATCGGGCCAGTTCAGCCGCCAGGGCAGCGCCCACCATGCCGCCGCCAACGACAATGGTGTGGAACTCCGGGGTCTTCGCGTGGGACATGCGTGCTCTCTCCGTAATCTTCCGTCGAAACGGCGCTTACAAACCCATTGCCTTCCTGGCCACCTGGCGTCGCAGGGGCCCGCAGAGGTCCAGCAGCATCAGACCGGCGCCACGCAGGTGGGCCAGCGGCGAAAACGGGGTGGCGAACAATCGCGCCAGGGCATCGGTGGCCTGGATCACGGTGTTCAGATCCCCCTCGCGGCGGGATGCATAGTCACTCAGCAAGGCCGGGGAGCCCGGATCCTCGCCATCCACCCGGGCCTGGGCCAACAGATCCGCCAAGGTGCGCACATCCCGCAGCCCCAGATTGAACCCCTGCCCCGCCACCGGATGAATGGTGTGGGAGGCATTGCCCACCAGCACCACACGGGGGGCCGTATCCCGTTTCGCCCGGATCAGACTCAGCGGATAGGCCGCCCGTTGCCCCACCTTGCGAAAACATCCAAGGCGATGACCAAAACGCTCCTGCAACCGGGCCAGAAACTCCCTGTCACTCCAGCCCAGGGTCCGGGCCACCTGTTCCTGGGGGCGCACCCACACCAGAGAGCAGCGCCTTTCATGATCCGGCCCGCAGGTCAATGGCAGCAGGGCGATGGGCCCCTCATCGGTAAATCGCTCATAGGCCACCCCCTGGTGATCCTGACCCGGTGTGACATTGGCGATGATGGCTGATCCCTCATAGGGGGATTCGTGCACATCGATCCCGGCCAGGGCCCGAAGGCGCGATCCGGTGCCATCGGCGCCCACCACGAGACGTGCCCCCAGGGACCGCTCCTCCTGCCCCTGGCGAACCTTGAGAATCAGGTGATCCTCACCCTCCTGGTAATCCAGCAGTTGCGCCGGGGTGGTCACGGCCACGCCACTGGCCTCCAGGGCCTGATGCAGTACCGGTCCCAGATGCCGATTGATCAGCACATAGCCCAGGGCCTCCACACCAGAGTCATGATGATCCATGCGAGTGGCCCCCAGATAACCGCGCTGGGACACATGAATCCGGCGAATGGGTTGGGCGTGGGGCGCCAGGTCCGCCCAGACACCCAGGTCATCAAGCATCCGGCGACTGCCCCAGGAGAGCGCCGTGGCCCGATCGTCATAACTGGGTTGGCCGTCCACCCCCGGCGGGTACGCCTCGATCACTTGCACGGACAACCCGGTACGGGCCGCTGCCAGGGCCAGGGTGGCACCCACCATGCCGCCCCCGATAACCGCCACATCCACGTCCGGCAGAGGCTGGGTCATGGCTGAGTCCCCACCAGGGATTCCAGTTCATCGGGTTCCTTCGGACACTCTGCCGTGAGCACTTCGTGCCCCTCCCTGGTCACCACCACATCATCCTCGATGCGGATGCCGATGTCCCGGTAGGCCTTGGGCACCCCCTTGAGGGCACGGCTCAGATACAGCCCCGGCTCAATGGTCATGACCATGCCCGGCTCCAGCAACCGCCAGGCATCTCCCAGCTTGTAATCGCCCACATCGTGCACATCCATTCCCAGCCAATGGCCGGTGCGGTGCATGTAGAACGGGCGATACGCTTCATCCTTGATGAGCCTGGCAGGTTTGCCCTTGAGCAGCCCCAGGCTCACCAGCCCCTTGGTGAGCACCTTGACCGCCGCCATGTGAGGGTCATCCCAATGATTGCCGGGGACCACCTGGGCAATGGCGGCCTTCTGGGCCTCCAGCACCAGTTCGTAAACCTCCCGCTGAGGCCCGGAAAAGCGGCCGCTCACCGGAAAGGTGCGGGTGATGTCACTGGCATAGCCCTGGTATTCACAACCCGCATCGATCAGCAGCAGGTCGCCCTCCTTGAGCTGGGCCTCGTTCTCCGTGTAGTGCAGGATGCAGCCATTCTCCCCGCCCCCCACGATGGAGGGATATGCAGGCTCGGTGCCGGCGCGGCGAAAGGCATAGAGCAGTTCCGCCTCCACCTGGTATTCCCAGGCGCCGGGGCGACAGGCCCGCATGGCCTGAACATGCGCCTCGCTGGTGATCCTGGCCGCCTGGCGCATGGCCTTGAGTTCGAAGGCGGACTTGAACAGGCGCATGTCGTGGAGCAGGTATTCCAGGGCCACGAACTCGTGGGGCGGACGTGCACCCGAGCGCACCTTCTCGCGGATGTGGTTCACCCAGCCGATGAGCTTTCGGTCGAAGTCCGGGTCGCGACCGAGGCTGGTGTACACCCGTTCCCGATTTTCCAGCAGGCCCGGCAGGATCTCCTCCATATCGCCAATGGGGAAGGAATCATCCGCGCCAAAGCCTTTCACGGCACCGTCCTGGCCGGCGCGTCGGCCATTCCAGGTCTCCATGGTCGGATCCCGTTCACGGCAGAACAGGATGAACTCGCCCTGCTCCCGGCCCGGCACCAGCACGGCTACGGATTCCGGCTCGATAAAGCCGGTCAGGTACCAGAAATCGCTGTCCTGCCGATAGGGATATTCCACATCGTGATTGCGCGACCGCGTCGGGGCGGCGGGAATGATGGCGATGCCGCCCTCCCCCATGGCGCGCATGAGTTGGCGGCGGCGGCGGGCGAATTCCTTTTGCTGGGTCTTGTTCAGGGGCATGGGGTTTGGTCCCGGTTACTGGATCCGCGATGGACCCTTCAAGGGTTGGAGTTCCTCGCTGACCAGCAGCACCCCCATGCGGATGTACTCCTGGATCTCCTGATAGGCCTCCTCGTTTTCCTCATCTTCCTCCACGTCGAAACCGGTGCCGGCGATCTCGGAAAGATCCTTGATGAATTCCGCCGAGTCTGCCGGCAGCTTGCCCGGATCGGTCACGCCGGCCACGGCCAGACCGTAGAGGAACCCCTGGCACCAGTGGCCCAGGGCCGACACGCGGCCATCCAGGTCGTCTTCATCTCCCGGCAGCAGCAGTTCAAAGCTCAGCAGGGCATCAGAGAGCTGCGTACGGGTCTCGTCGAACAGCTGACCCAGCAACTGCCGGGGCTCGCCGGTGGGCATCTCACCGGGCTGCTCCTCCGGGAAGAGTTCGCGCATCCAGGCCTCCACGCCGGCGCCCAGATTGGCACTGAGCATCCCGCACAGGGTGCCATGCACTTCGGCGGCGCCGGCGGTGGCACCCGCAGTCTGCAGGGCGTCTTCAACGGTCTGATATTGGGGCAACATGGGGCAATCTCATCACGGGATAGCGATCAGGACAACAATCGGTGGCAAGCGGTTCCGGGCCGATCAGTGTCAACAGGGTGTCATCGGCCCTGAGGCCGAGGCAGTCAGAAAGGCTCCAGCCGTGCCTCGTCGGGCAGCAGGATCAGGCGGTACAGAGTTTCGTCCAGTTGCACATGGGCAAATTGAGGCTCCCCCAGGTTGATCACCCCACTGCCCGCCTCCGACAACGCAGAGAGGCCGAAACGCCGCTCGGTGATCAGCTGTTCCAGCAGCGATGCCAGGAGATCCCGTGGAACCAACCCGGTGGTATCCACGATGCGACAGGGCTTACCCCCGCGGGTGACCGATTCGATCACCACAGAACCTTCAGGGGCCGGCGCGAAGTCGGGGGCGTCATCCGGGGGCATGTTCGCGAATCCGTGAAGACCTGGGGCCTTGGAGTCTAGCAAGCTCACGTGGCGCAAGGCCATCGCGGGCAGCGGGCGGAGCGCGTGCGCAGGGTCCGATCGTGATCGCGCAGGAGGGGCGGACCGGCCCCGTTGACGCCCCCCAGGGCACAGGCCTATATTGACCCCATGAACACCATTCACCACAGCGCCGAGGCCGACCGCACCCTGCGCGATCTGGAAACCCGCATCGAGGCGCTGGCCCGTGCCTGCGACCGACTGCGGAATGAGAACAACATGCTTCGGCAGCAAAACGAGCAATTACTCACGGAACGGTCCATACTCACCGAAAGAGGCGAGCAGGCGCGCATCAAGGTGGAATCCATGATCAACCGTCTCAAGTCCATGGAGCAGGCCGTATGACGGAGACCGTTGCTGAACCGGTCACGGTTCAGATCCTGGGCAAGGAATACCGGGTGGCCTGCCCCGAAGAACAACGCCATGCCTTGATCGCCTCGGCCAACCTGCTGGACCGCCGCATGAAGGAGATACGGGACACAGGCAAGGTGGTGGGTGGAGACCGGATCGCCGTGATGGCGGCCCTGAACATCACCCACGAGCTGCTCACGCTGAAGGATCAGCAGGCAGACGTGGACAAGCGCATTCAAGCCCTGCGGGCGCGGGTCGATTCGGCGCTGGACAAGGAAGCCGAAGGACACTGACAATCAGATGGGAGCGGTCATTGGCCGCGAAGATCTGGCTCAGGGACTGTGGTATGGTGAAACCCTGCACCAACAACGATTTTACGGTTTGGGCACCTCTGCGGTGTTCGTGAGCGGCTGGGTATTATCCTTGAGCCTAATGAACTACCCCGGGAGCCACTCTGCAGTGATGTTGTGCATGTCCGCCCCGTAGCGGAAAGCCTTGATTCACTGCGTCGGCACCCACTTGAACCACTGGTTCAAGGTCGAAAGTCTGCCACGGCATTCGCGGAGTGTGTCCTCTTGCAAGCAAGGCCGGGCCTGTCACGGGTCCGGCCTTTTTCATGGGATTCCACTTGCACTCACGCCAGGCCATGAAAACCCTCCGACGCACCCTGCGGGCACAAAGACTCGCCCTGCCCCCTGCAGAGCGCGCGGCCCGTTCACGGTGTATTGCCCGCCAGGTGGTGCACACCCCCCTGTTCACCTCGGCCCGGCGCATTGCCGTGTACCTGCCGGATCGCGGTGAGGTGGACCCCACCCCCCTGATGGCAGCCGCCCGGGCGGCTGGCAAGCGGCTCTATCTGCCGGTGCTGGCGCCCATACACCCCAGGCTGCTGTGGTTCGTGGCCTGGGCCCCGGACACCCGCCTGATCCCCAATCGCTTCGGAATCCCCGAACCCCCGGTGAGCAAGCGCCACCGCGTGCCGGCCCGCGCCCTGGACCTGATCATCACGCCTCTGGTGGGATTTGATGATAAGGGCACCCGTCTGGGCATGGGCGGTGGCTTCTACGACACCACCTTCGCCCACCGCAACCGTCATCGCCACTGGCATCGCCCCCGTCTGCTGGGCCTGGCCTATGATTTCCAGCAGGTGGACACCCTCCCCCGCCGTCCCTGGGACGTGAACCTGGATGCGGTGGCCACCGAGCGGGGCATGATTCGCTGGCCTGCCGGGGCCGGTCGCACTGGCATGATCACCTGAAGGAGCGCCACACCATGGCCAACTGGCTGATGAAATCCGAACCCGATGTCTTCGGTATCGATGACCTGGAACGCGTCCAGGTGGAGCCCTGGGAAGGCGTGCGCAACTACCAGGCGCGCAACATGATGCGGGACGACATGCAGGAGGGGGATCGGGCGTTCTTCTATCATTCCAACTGCAAGGTACCCGGTGTGGTGGGCATCATGCGCATTGCCCGGGCCGGCTACCCGGACGAGGCCGCCTGGGATCCGGAGCACAAGTATTACGACCCCAAGAGCCCGCCGGACAACCCCCGCTGGTACCGGGTGGACGTGGCCTTCGAGCGCAAGTTTGACCGGGTGATCCCCCTGGCCGACCTGAAGCAGGCTCCCGAACTGGCCGACATGCCCCTGGTACGCAAGGGCAACCGCCTGTCCATCATGCCGGTATCCGAGGCGGAGTGGGATTTCATCCTGTCGATGGCGGAAGAGGCTTAGAAGCTTTGGGTGGGCATCAGGGACGGCTTTTGCCTTCGCCATGCTCCTGAATGTACTGCTTGAGTGCCTGGTCTATACGACTTTGCCAGCCGTGACCTTCGGCCCTGAAATGCTCCACCACCTCTGGTGACAGACGAATGGAGGTCTTCACTTTTGCGGGTCTGCGCTGATGGCCCCGCTGGCCAATGGAGCGCTGCAGGGCTTCCGGTAAAGCCTCTTTCAAAGGGCGCATCCGGCTCACGTCATCATCCGTCAATTCCCGCACCTCACCGTCCTTATCCGTCAATGGCGTTTTCATAGCGCCTCACCTCCCGCGGGTTGGCTTTTCTCAGGCTGATCACGCGAATGCCGCCCTCAACGGGCGTAAAGCACACCACATGCACACGCGTCCCGATCTTGCCGAGACCGATGAAACGCATTTCGGGGTAGTCGAAGCGCTGATCTTCGCAGAAGACCGCGTTTTCCCAATCGAAATGTTTCACGGCCGTGAATGGTAACCCACGCTCCCTGGCATTCCGCTCGCTCTTGCATGGGTCGAAGTCGATCCTCATGAGCTTATTGTATGGACAAGTTTCCAACCGGACCAGTTCGGGCGGCGATTGACCGGCAAATCCCGTGGTTGAATCGTGCCGCCCCTCGTGCCATGTTCAGGGCCAGACAGATGCAACCGGGAGCGCCCTGCCATGACCCTGAGCGAACTGCTGAGCCACCTGGATGCACACACCGGGCTGGGGCTGCTGGATGGCTCGCCCCAGGAGACCCTGGACAAGGCCCGGGATGGGGAACACACGGGCCCCATTGCCGGGGAGATCGTCAAGGCCCTGGGCGGAGACGGTGAACGGGATGCACAGACCCTCATCGAACGGGCCCAGGCGGTGAAGGCCCTCGGACCCCTGCGGCTCAAGTACATGGGGGACGATGCCCCGGTGGAGGGTTTCCGGATGGTGGAAAAGACCATCACCGGGATTGATGAGGCCTTCAATGAGGAGGCCTTGAAGGAGAAGTGATCAGAGCCCCTCTCCCCCTCCGGGGAGAGGGGTTGGGGTGAGGGGCAAACCCAGGCACCCTGCCCACAGCCA
>NZ_JAJNAO010000021.1:0-35976 GCF_022227625.1 Ectothiorhodospira variabilis
TCCTGTAGCTGAACCTCGGTTCTTTCACGTTAAATCCGCTCCACCACCCCTTCGGTGCCGGTGCCAGTGCGGGTGCGGGTGAGACATTGCCGGGGCAGGAAGTGGTCCACGTCCGCCTCCTCCATATAGAGGGCAAACTCCGGCGGCAAGGGCTGTTGGAGCAGTGCGCCATAGGGCATGTACGGGAAGATCTCGTCATAGCGCCTGATGGCATGCTGATCAATCCGCCGGTGTATGTGCGTCCGGTTCAACTCCAGGGTGTGACAAAGGCCGGCAGAGGCGATCAGTTCAGCGGTCGCCCGCAGGGTCCTGGCATGGTAGGAGGCGACCCTATCCCCCTTGTCACTCACCACCAGACCTCGTTGCAATCGGGGATTTTGCGTGGCAACACCCGTTGGGCAGTGGTTGCTGTTGCATACCAGTGATTGCACGCACCCCAAGGCCAGCATCATGCCCCGGGCGCTGTTGCACAGATCGGCGCCCAGCGCCAGATTCTTGACCAGGTGGAATCCCGTCAGAATCTTTCCCGAGGCAATCACGGTGACCGAGGATCTGAGTCCAAAACCGGTCAGGCAGTCATCAACGAACGCCAGGGCATCGCGCAGTGGCATACCCACCGAGTTGGTGTATTCCAGGGGCGCCGCGCCCGTACCGCCCTCCCCGCCATCCACCGTGATGAAATCCGGAGTGGTACCCGATTCCAACATGGCCTTGCACAGGGCGACAAATTCGCTGCGCCGGCCGATGCACAGTTTGAAACCCACGGGCTTGCCCCCGGAGAGTTCCCGCAGGCGTGCAATGAAGGCCATCAGACCCAGGGGGGAATCGAAGGCGCTATGGGTGGGTGGAGACTCCACCTCCACGCCCACTGGAACATCGCGGATAGCAGCAATCTCCGGGGTATTCTTGGCGGCGGGAAGGATACCCCCATGGCCGGGCTTGGCCCCCTGGGAGAGCTTGATCTCGATCATCCTGACCGATTCCCTGGCTGCATTCGCCCTGAATGTATCGGGACAGAATCGACCCGCGTGATCCCGGCAACCGAAGTAGCCGGTACCGATCTGCCAGATCAGATCGCCCCCCTCCCGCATGTGATAGGGGCTGATACCCCCCTCCCCCGTATTATGGGCAAAGCCGCCCTTGCAAGCCCCGCGATTGAGCGCCAGAACGGCATTCGGACTCAAGGCACCATAGCTCATGGCGGAAATATTCAGGATGCTGGCCCTGTAGGGCTGACGACAGTCGGGCCCTCCCACCTTGACACGCAGCGGTTCGACCTTACCCACGGGAATGGCCGCCAGGGAATGGCCGATCCACTCGTAGCCGCTGCGATAGACATCGACCCGTGTGCCAAAGGGCACACTGTCCATCTCCTCCTTGGCCCGCTGATAGACAATGCTGCGAAACATCCGGTTGATGGGGGCACCATCAATGTCCGACTCGATGAAATACTGCCGCACGAAAGGCCGTATCGCCTCCATCATCCAACGGCCTCTGGCAAACAAGGGGAAATTGCGGCGCAGGGAGTGCCGGGTTTGAAAACGGTCGCGTAGGGCCATCAAGGCCAGCACGAACACCGCTGCGGTCGCCAGGATGGCAGGCGGCCAAAACCAAAATGAGGACGCAATAGCCAGCGCCACAATGCCGGTCAGGATCAATACAACGATGGGCATGGCAAATCTCCAGGTCCTGTCCAGGTCGATCATGGAAACGACCTACAGCGACAGAGTAGGCCACCACCCGCCGCCTACCCATGCGTAGGAATACTTAACCAAGGCCGCGCCAACGCCAACCGCTAGGCAAAAACCCCTACGTAAAACAACCTATTACCGACCCCACAATGGAGCCCTAGGCTCTTGTTGAGCCTGGGGTTCGGCACCTTTCTCCCCGGCTCCGGCATTCCTAAGACCGCTGACTCCGGGAGTGAAAACCATGAAGCACCCAAACAAGCCTTGCACCACCCGCCCCACCCGGCTCATGGCCTGCATCGCCGCCGGCCTGCTGGCAGGCGGGTCCACCGTGGCCTGGTCCCAGACCGAAATCGACTTTGGCGGCTACGTGAAGATGGATGCCATGTTCACGGATCGCACCAACGACGCCGCCGACGATGCCAGTGAAACCTTTCTGGTCCCCGCGCTGATCCCCCTGGACGGGCAGGAAGACACCCGAAACGTGACTCGCTATAGCGTGCGTGAGTCCCGGTTCTACCTGCGAACCCGCACACCCACCGACGGGGACGATCTGATCACCCATATCGAACTGGATTTCATGGACAGTCGCGAACTGAACCGCAATCGGCTGGTGGGTAATCAGGCGCCACGACTGCGCCATGCCTTCGTCAGCCTCGGCCCCTGGACCGCGGGCCAGACCTGGGGCACCTTCTACAACGTCACCACCAAGCCCGAGACGCTGGACTTCGTGGGCCCGGTGGGCACTCTGTTCAACCGGAATATCCAGATCCGCTACACACGCCCCATGGGCGAATCCGACAACCTGATGCTATCCCTGGAGCAGCCCTTCACCACGCTGACCGTGGAAGACAGTGGCACCAACGTGCGCAGTGGCCGGGATGATCGCTGGCCGGACATCGTCGCCCGGTACAACGTGCATCGTGATTGGGGACATGGCTCAGTGGCAGGCATCGTGCGCAACCTGCGGGCCGAACGCAGCACCTCCGACGACATCGACCCGGACATCGATGACGACGTGTGGGGAGCGGCCTTGAGTCTGACAGGCCTGGTCAAGATCGGCGCCAGCGATGATCTCAGGTTTCAGCTCAATTACGGCAATGCCATTGGTCGCTACCTGGGGCTGAACGTGTTCCCCGATGCCTTCATCGAGGCGGACGGTACGCTTGATACCCTGGAGGCCTATGGAGGCTACGTGGCCTATCGCCACTGGTGGAACCAGAACACGCGCAGCAATGCGGTCGTCAGCTATGCTGCGGCCGACAACCCCGGAGACGCCTACGCGGGGGTCAACCAGGAGGTTCAATCCGTGCACCTGAACCTGCTTCACGACGTGATGGACAACGTGATGGTCGGACTGGAATACATCTGGGCCGAGCGCTCCATCGAGGGGCGCATCAACGGTCAAGGAAGTGGTGACATCAACCGGGTGCAGGGGTCCGTGCGGGTGAGCTTCTGAACCCATGCATGCCCACGATTGCGGTGATCCGATCGCCACATGGCCCGTTTGTCCACGCCATGGGCGGGCGATCGGATCACTCATCGCCCGGAGGATCCCTGCCAATAGTCGGGTACTTCCTCCCGATACCGTCGCAGAAGAAGATTGGCCACCAGCGCCGTCCATCCGGTCTGGTGCTGAGCCCCCAGCCCCCGGCCGGTCTCGGCGTGAAAGTATTCGTGAAACAGCATCATGTCCTGCCAGTGGGGGTCATTCTGCAACGGCGAATCCGGGGGGAATGCCGGGATCAGGCCCCGAGCATCCCGCCGGAAGAGATTCACCAGGCGCTGGGCGATGACTTCCCCTGCCTGGCGCAGGGTGACGGGCTCACCATCCAGACAAGGGGCCGGCAGGGTCAGGCTTGCACCGGCATAGCGGTGGTATTTCTCCAGGGTCTGCACCAACAGATAATTCAGTGGTAACCAGATAGGTCCACGCCAGTTGGAGTTGCCGCCGAACATGCCGCTGTCGGCCTCGCCTGGTTGATAGGCGATGTGCGCGTGTCCAATACCCGGCAGGTTACCCAGATCCTGATGCGTGGCGTGTTCGCGGGAGAGGCTGCGCACGCCAAACCGGGACAGCAACTGTCCCTCGTCCAAGACCCGCTGCAGGATACGTGTCACCTGTTCGGGCGAGGCCAGGGCCAGCAGATGTTCACCCCGTTCGTTTTCGTGTTCCGGACAGGCACACACCACATGACCATCGAAACCCCCGCCACCGTGCTCGGCCAGCAACCGGGCGAAGCGGGGCGCCGACCGCAGCAGACGCTGATCCACCACTTCACAGGCAAACAGCGGCACAATGCCTACCCAGGAGTAAACGTCCACATGCGCCGACTGGCCATCGGGTGCCAACACCAGGTCCTTGTAAAACCCGTCAGCCTCGTCCCAGAGCGAGGGTGCTCCATCGCGACCACCGGACAAGGCCGCGGCAATGTTCAAGAACTGCGTATAGCACTGGATGGCAATGTCCTCGTAATTGGAATCCTCCGTCGTCAGTTCCAGGGCCATCAGGGTGAGGTTGAGGGCGAACATGGCCATCCAGCCAGTGGCATCGGCCTGCTTGAGCACATGCCCCGGCGGCAATGGCTCGGACCGATTGAACACGGAGATGTTGTCCAGCCCGAGAAAACCGCCCTCGTACAGGTGATGTCCGTCGGGATCCTTGCGGTTCATCCACCAGGCAAAGTGCAGCAACAACTTGTGGAGCACGCGCTTGAGAAAACGGTGATCCTGGCACCCGGACTGCACCCGCTCAGCCCGAAAAACCTTCAGGGCGGCCATGGCGTGGACCGGTGGATTGGCATCACCGAAATCCCACTCGTAGGCAGGGATCAGTCCATGGGGGTGCAATAATTGCTCCCCCAGCAACAGCTCCAGCTGCTGCTTGGCCACACCCACGTCCACCAGCGCCAGGCTGGCGCTGTGAAAGGCCAGGTCCCAGGCCGCAAACCAGGGGTACTCCCACTTGTCCGGCATGGAAATGACCGCCTGCACCTTGAGGTGGCGCCAATGGGCATTGCGGACCTTCCCGCGCTCCGGCGGCGGGGGATGCTGGTCGCCATCGAGCCATCGGGCCACGTCAAGGGAATAGAACTGCTTGTTCCAGAGCAGCCCCGACAATGCCTGGCGCAGGATGCGTCGATCCTGCTGATCGGCGTTGGGCAGCAGACCGTCGAAAAACCTGTCCGTCTCCTGGCGACGGTGACGGCGCACAGACTCCCAATCAGCAAAAGGCGCCTCCACAGAGACCTCGCTGAGCACCATGTGGACGCACACACTCTCACCCGCCTCGATGGTCAGCCGGTGACAGGCCATGAAAGAGGTGCCGACCCGTTCAGGATTCACGGCTTTTGCCTCGCCCGCGATGAGATAACGATGAAACGCATCCTTCACGAAGGGCTGAGGATTGGGCTCGCCCCAAAGTCGCTCGAAATTGGTCTCATTTTCGGTGAACAGGCTGTCGGCTGCCTCCTGTCCCCGAAGCAGGTAAGTGCCCAACGTGGCGTGCTCGGCGCGAACCGCCCAGGCGGCCCCCTCCAAGGGCTCAACAGCGCGCAGCCGGGGTCGTTGGATACCGTCACCCCAACTCCAGGTGTTACGAAACCACAGGCGCGGCAACAGATACAAGGTCTCCCGCACCGGCCCCCGGTTGTGCACCTCAAGGCAGATGAGGATCTGCCTGGGACCGGCCTTGGCGTAGGTGATCTCCAGATCCCAGTAACGATCCTGATCAAATGCGCCACTCTCCAGTAGATCGACCGGTGTGTCACGACGATCGCGGCGCGCGTTCTCCGCCTTGAGCCAGTCGTAGGGAAACGCGGCATGAGGATACTTGTAACGGTAGGCGAGCCAGCGATGGCCAGGTCCGGCATCCAGGTGGAAGTAGTATTCCTTGACGTCTTCACCATGGCTGCCCTCCGGTCCGCTGAACCCGAACAGGCGTTCTTTCAGGATCGGATCCCGACCGTTCCATAGGGCCGGCGCGAAGATCAGACGTTGTTGTTCATCGCACAGCCCGCCGATGCCGTCCTCGCCCCAGCGAAAGGCCCGCATGATGGCATCGTCATGGCCGAAGTAATCCCAGGCTTCGCCGTCCGCACTGTAATCCTCCCGCACGGTTCCCCAGGCCCGTTCCGACAGATAGGGTCCCCAGAGACGCCATTCGGCGGATGCCTCTGAGTCTGTGCGGTGATCACACAGGCCATGGCTTTGAGTCGATGCGGCCGGTTTGTTCGATGGATTCACAGTGAACGTCCTCCACAGGAGCGAAACGGGGGCCAGGTTGCTGGGCACAGCATAGCCCCCTCCCCCTCTCCCGCGCATGCGGGGGAATACGTAGGTAGAACACCGGATACCGGCGGCAATACAGCAGGCCTAGCCTTTACACCGTAGGGCGCGAAAGCGCCTGCATCCAGACAATCCGGAGGATTCAGACATGAACACCCGTATCGACACAAATCACTATGAAGCCACCTCTCAAAACGTCAATGCCCTCCTTGCGCGCCACAGCCACTGGCTCCTGCGCGCCGGGTTTGCCAGTGTCTTTTTGTTTCACGGGGTGGAGAAGTTCGTCATGGGCATTGGCGGCTTTGCCGCCATGATGAACCTGCCGGTGACGGTCGCCTTCCTGGTCGCTATGGCGGAGGTGCTGGCGGGCGTGGGCATCATTGTCGGTGCCACCGTGCGTAACCGCCTTGGTGACATCGTCACGCGACTGGCGGGGCTGGCCGCCGCGCCGGTGTTGGTTGGCGCCATCGCCATGGTCCATTGGGGGCAGTGGAGTTTCGTCGCCAGCGACAGTCACCCCATGGGCGGCATGGAGTTCCAGGTGGTGCTCTTGTTGCTGGCACTGAGCTTCATCCTGCGCGGCAACCAATCCTGAGTCACCACGACTGATCGGGGCTTGGGCGAAGCCTGATTCGCCAGGCCCCGGTCACTGACCGGGGAGCATGAGTCATGACCCTGATCTCGAACAGTGCCAACCACCGCCATCGCGTGGTGATCCTGGGTGCCGGATTCGCCGGACTGAGCGCAGCACTGAAGCTCGCCCGGGCACCGGTGGATATCGTCATCATCGATCGTCACAACTACCATCTTTTTCAACCCCTGCTCTATCAGGTGGCCACCGCGGCCCTGTCCCCGGCTGACATCGCCGCGCCCATTCGTGGCATTGTCGGCCGGTTTCCCAACGTCCGCGTATTGCTTGACACCGTCGAGGATGTCGATCGACGGACACGTCGGGTTTACACCGCAGGTGGGCGCCACGTGCCCTACGACGACCTCATCGTGGCCACCGGGGCCACGCACAACTATTTCGGCAAGGACCACTGGCAGCAGTGGGCACCCGGTCTCAAACGCATCGAAGATGCCATCGAACTGCGCCGACGCATCCTGCTGGCCTTCGAGCAGGCGGAAATGGAAGAGGACATCGCCACACGGGAGGCCCTGATGACCTTTGTGGTCGTGGGAGGCGGCCCTGCTGGCGTAGAAATGGCCGGGGCCGTGGCCGAACTGGCCCGGTTCACTCTGGCAAGGGATTTTCGGAATATTCAGCCTGAGAACGCCCGAGTCGTCCTGGTGGATGCCAACGAACGCCTGCTTCGCCCCTTTCCACCCTCCTTGTCGCGAAAGGCCGCCAAGACCCTCGGTCGGTTGGGCGTGGAACTGATCCTGAATGCCCGGGTGGACGGGATGGATGCAAACTGCGTCAGGATCGGGTCACGCGTGCTCCCGACACACACGGTCATCTGGAGCGCCGGGGTTCGCGCCTCCCCTGCCGGACGATGGCTCAAGGTGGAAACCGACCCGGCGGGACGAATACCGGTCGACGAAACACTGCGTCTGCCCCAGGACCCGAATATCTACGTATTGGGCGACGTCGCCAGCCACCGCAACCCGGACGGATCCCATACCCCGGGCGTGGCGCCCGCCGCCAAGCAAATGGGGCGTTATGCGGCGCGTCACATTGCCTCGCGCCTCAGGGACCGTCCTGCTCCCGGCCCCTTCCGTTTTCGTAATCCGGGCCAACTGGCCACCATCGGTCGCCACTCGGCACTGGGCCATTTCGGCCGCTTGAAGGTCTCGGGCTATCCAGGCTGGTGGCTGTGGGGTCTGGCTCATATCTATTTCCTGATCGGCTTTCGCAATCGCCTGATGGTGGCAGCCAACTGGTTCTGGTCCTATCTCACCTTCGGCCGCGGCGTCCGCCTCATCACCGGCGATATGCCATCCATCGCAATATCGACTCGAGAGACTGCGCATCCTCCATCCTCAAGACACACGCCAACGGCAAAATCAGCCGGCCCAGGAGGCTCGTCATGACACACGCATTGCATCAACTACAAACTGCCGGGCAATCGCCGTGGCTGGACGCCATTGACCGCACCATGATCGCCGACGGCACCCTGGAACGACTTATCCGGGAAGACGGGTTATGCGGTATCACCTCCAATCCGGCCATCTTTCAGAAGGCCTTCGCCGCCGGCGATGGTTATGAGCGGGCTATTGAGAGCAAAGTGGAACAGGGTGAACTTGATCCGCTCAGCGTGTACGAGTCACTGGCTTTGAAGGATATTCGCGAGGCCGCCGATCTGCTGGCACCCGTGCATGCGAGGACCTCGGGGGCGGATGGTTATGTGAGCCTGGAAGTGTCCCCCACATTAGCGGAGTCAGCCCGGGAGACCTACCAGGAGGCGCACCGACTCTGGAAGGCACTGGAACGCCCCAATGTCATGATCAAGATCCCCGGGACCCGCGAGGGCCTCGAGGCTGTCGAAGACCTGATCGCCGATGGCATCAACGTGAATGTGACCTTGTTATTTGACCGGGCTCTGTATCGGCGGGCGGCAGAGTCGTATCAGCGTGGTCTGGAACGTCGTGCCGTATCGGGCAAGCCCCTGAACACGATTTCTTCGGTCGCCAGTTTCTTCATCAGCCGCATCGACACGGCGGTGGACGCGACCTTGCAGCAAAGGCTCGATACGAGGCTTTCCGGCGAAAATGCCCGCCAGGCCAAAGAACTCGTGGGCCAGGTCGCCGTGGCCAATGCCCGCCTGGCTTACCGGGATTACCTTGGCATCCTGGCCACGCCCCGCTGGAGGGCACTGGCGGAAATGGGCGCACGACCGCAGCGCCTGTTGTGGGCCAGCACCGGCACCAAAAGCAAGGTGATGTCGGACGTGCATTATGTGGAATCCCTGATCGGATCACAGACAGTCAACACCATGCCCCCGGAAACCTTCTGGGCATTCCGCGATCATGGCCGGGTCAACTCGACATTATCGGAGGGCGTGGCCAAGGCCGAACACGCTTTAACGAGACTGAGCCTGTTGGGTATTCCTCTGAATAGTATTACGGCGCGGCTGCGCCAAGAGGGGATCGACGGCTTCAAATCGGCCTACGCCCAGTTACTTGAAACCGTTGCAGGCAAGATTGAGGCAAATACCCATCCCACCACAGGAGAACACCCATGCAAATTGGCATGATCGGACTCGGGCGCATGGGCGCCAACATGGCGCGACGCCTGGCACGCAATGGCCATGAGTGTGTGGTCTATAACCGGGATCCGCAGGTCGCCAATGCCCTGGCACAGGAACAACCCGGGGTGCACCCGACGGAATCCCTGGACGAACTTGCGGCAACCTTGCGTCCCCCTCGCAGCATCTGGCTGATGGTCCCGGCCGGCGCCGTCACTGACACGGTCATCGAGACACTGACCCCGTATCTGAGCCCGAAGGACGTGCTCGTGGACGGTGGCAACAGTTATTTCAAGGACACTGTTCGCCGCTCACAGGCGCTGGCCGAGAAGGGCATTTTTCTGCTGGATGCAGGGACCAGTGGCGGAGTCTGGGGCCTGGAGCGTGGCTACTGTCTCATGGTGGGGGGCGCCGAGGCGGCCTTCCAGCAATTGGAGCCCGCGCTGGAAACCCTGGCCCCCGGCACCGACCACAGTTCTCGCACGCCAGGGCGCAAGGGCTCGGTGGAGCCAGCGGAGAAGGGTTATCTGCACTGCGGTCCACCGGGGGCCGGGCACTACGCCAAGATGATTCATAACGGCATCGAGTATGGCCTCATGCAGGCCTATGCCGAGGGCTTCAACATCCTTGAGAGTGCGGGGACGCCCGAGGCACCCGAGCCCTATCGGTATGAATTCGACGTGGCCGCGATTGCCGAGCTGTGGCGCCGCGGCAGCGTGGTGGAATCATGGCTTCTGGACCTGACGGCGGCCGCCCTGCAGGCCGATCCGGATCTGCGTGGCTTCACCGGCCACGTCCAGGACTCGGGCGAGGGACGCTGGACCGTCCAGACCGCTGTGGAACAGGCTGTGCCGGCCCAAGTGCTCACTGCGGCGCTGTACGCGCGTTTTCGTTCACGCCAGGAATCGAGTTTCTCCGACAGGATCCTGTCGGCCATGCGTCATCAGTTCGGTGGCCATGCCGAGCCCTGATGAGTTGAAATCATGCCCTTGCAGGAGTCCGTTCCATGCACAGCCCAACCCCTTCAGTATCTCGATCCCCCGCCTCCGGGCTGATGGTGATCTACGGCGCGTCGGGCGATCTTGCCCAGCGCAAACTTTTCCCCGCCCTCCATCACCTGGCCCGGGACGGCTTGCTAACAGATGAGTTCGGGGTGATCGGCGTGTCATCCAAGGCCTTCACCGAACAAGGCTTTCGCGATCACCTGGATGAAACCGTCCGCCCGCATCTTGAGGGCGGACTCGATGAGACCAGCTGGCGCTGGCTCCTGAAACGAGTGAGCTATGTTTCCGTGGACTGGGAGGATCCCGACGACTTCAAGTGCCTGGCCCAGCAGGTGCGCGAGATGGACGCACGCTGGGGGACCGATAGCAACCACGCGCACTATCTGGCCACGCCCCCCAGTCGCTTTGCGTCCCTTGTGGCACATCTTTGTGAAGCCAACATCCTGAGGCGGGATCCGCAGGCACGGGAACGCGTGATCATCGAAAAACCCTTTGGCCATGACCTGGATTCGGCCATCGCACTGAACAGACGTCTGCTGGAAACCCTGGACGAGGCCCAGATCTACCGGATCGATCACTATCTGGGCAAGGAGACTGTGCAGAATCTGATGGTGTTTCGCTTTGCCAACGCCATCTTCGAGCCCATCTGGAATCGCCGCTACGTGGACCACGTGCAAATCACCGTGGCCGAGGACCTGGGGATCGGCCATCGCGCCGGTTATTACGACGGCGCTGGGGCACTCAGGGACATGGTCCCCAACCACATGATGCAACTGCTCTCCTTGATTGCCATGGAGCCACCCGCCTCTTTCAATGCCGAAGCCGTGCGCAATGCCAAGGGGGACGTGCTCAGGGCTATCCCGCTCTTCACCGCCGATCAGGTCGCCCAGAGGACGGTTCGGGGTCAGTATGGTCCCGGGCAGATTTCCGAGGAAGGGGACGTGCACGGCTACCGCGAAGAAGAAGGCATCGCACCGGATTCCCCCACGGAAACCTTCGCCGCCCTGCGTCTGGAGATCGACAACTGGCGCTGGGCCGGTGTGCCATTTTATCTGCGGACCGGAAAACGCATGCCCATGCGGCAAACAGAGATCGTGATTCAGTTCAAGTCGGTACCTTCCATGATGTTCCGCAGCACCGGCGTGGAGGATCTGGCCCCGAACCGACTGCTGTTGCGGATCCAGCCCAGAGAGGCCATCGTCCTGAGCTTTGGCGCCAAGCGGCCCGGACCCTCGATACGCATCGCCGACGCTGATCTGGAATTCTGCTATCGGGATCGCTTTGGTCTGGGGCCCAGTACCGGGTATGAGACCCTGCTGTTCGATGCATTGCGTGCCGATGCCACCCTGTTTCAGAGGGCCGACAGTATCGAGGGCGGCTGGGCGGTCATTGACCCGATCCTTCGGGTCTGGGATGACAGCTCGCCCGGAGATTTCCCCAACTACGCTGCTGGCACGTGGGGCCCCGAGGCGGCCGATCGTCTCATGCAACAGGATGGCCGACAGTGGAACAATCAACCCTGAGCCGATGGTGAGTCCAATGCTTGCACGAATAGACCATAACAGGGTCTTCGACGACCTTGACAGCCTGGCAAACACCGCCGCCATCGATTGCCTGAGATTGGCCAACGACATGATCACCGAACGGGGGCGTTTCCACATTGCCCTCTCCGGTGGTCGCACGCCTCAGCGCTTGTATGAACAACTGGCAGACCGTATCAAAGAGACCGACTGGTCCCGCTGGCATATTTATTTCGGCGACGAACGCTGCGTGCCCCCCGATCATCCCCGCAGCAACGCGGGCATGGCCCGCAAGGCCTGGCTCTCTCGAGTACCGATCCCGTCATCCCAGGTACACATCATGTTCAACGCCGGTAACGATCCCGAAAACGCCGCAGCAGCATACGCGGCCCACCTGCAATCATTGCCAAGGACTGCTGACGGGTGTTGGCCGATCTTTGATCTGGCCCTGATGGGTTTGGGATCGGACGGTCACATCGCCTCATTATTCCCGCACTCGGATGCCCTGCGTGAAGATCGCCGCCCCGTCGTCGCGGTGCACCCCCCGGAGGGGGAAGAATGGCGGATCACCCTCACCTATCCAGTCTTCAATCATGCCCGGAATCTCTGGTTCCTGGTGGCAGGTTCGGATAAACGCGAGGTGATGGCACGTATCCAGAGGGGGGAGAACCTGTCCACGCCCCTACCGATACAGCGTCTGACACCTCAGGCGCAGCCTCGTTGGTATCTCGATCGGACGGCCGTCATCCCATCATGAATTCTCAACGGATCGAGATCTTGAAGGGACCTCCAATCGCCCCTGAAAGCGCCCACTGGCGCCTCCAGGGGTTTGGCGACCATCACTCGACCGTGGGAACGAAGGCCTGAAGCTGGGGATCGTAGTGACTACCCGTAATGTTGGCCGGCTCGGCAGGGCTGGAGGGTGCGGGTGAACGGAGCGAACCCACCGGCTGGCCCTCGACCTTGCCCACAAAGGCCTGCAGGTGGGGGTCATAGACTGAACCCACTACCGTATTGCCCTTGGTGGCTTTCGCGTCGCTGGGCGGTGTGGTCAGGGTGGTCTGGTATGCCGCGCCCGCCGGCACATAGGTCTGCAACAGGTGATCCCACTCCGAGCCAATGGCCTGGCCCGTGGTGGCGATGATCATCGTGGCGGTGCCGGCAATGAGACTGTTTTTCAAGGTCAGGATTTTCATGGTCATTCTCCTTCCAATCGCGGTTTCGGATCTCATCCCAAGGCGGTGTTGCCGTGTGCCTTGAGCTTGATTTCAGAATAGGCCGCGTCACCCCTGACCAACATTCGGATGAATACCTACAGTGCTAATACTTAGGCACGCCCCTGATCATGACTGAGACGTCCGTTCAGTTGATGGGTTAAGACCACCCAACTCGGCAGGCTTCGCAACAGGGCTTCCCTGAGGAGCGTGAACCAATATGAAACATTCACACGACCTGATCCTCATCGGCGGCGGCGTGGGCGGACTCATCATTGCCAGCGTTGCCGGGCAGTTGGGCCTTGACGTCGTGCTCATCGAACGTCGCGAGAGGCTTGGCGGTGACTGCCTCCACTACGGCTGTGTGCCGAGCAAGACCCTGATCCGCTCGGCGGCGGTGGCCCATCAGATACGGCACGCCGATCGATACGGTCTGGACCCAGTGGCGTCGGAGGTCGATCTGGGCCGCGTGATGGATCGGGTGCGAGCATCCATCAACACCCTGGGCGAGCACGACGACCCGGAACGGTTTCGCAACTATGGGGTGTCCGTGCGCTTCGGGGCCGCCCGATTTGTCGACCCGCACACTGTCCAGATCAACGGCGAGCAGATTCGGGGGCGGCGCCTGGTCATCGCCACGGGCTCACGACCGGCGGTGCCCCCCATTCCCGGCCTGGATGGAATCGATTACTGGACCAACGAGACCATCTTTGACCAGCGCCAGCTACCCGAGCGGCTAGCGGTTCTGGGAGGGGGGCCCGTGGGTGTGGAACTGGCTCAGGCCTTCTCTCGGCTGGGTAGCCGGGTCACGGTGCTGCAGCGTCCCTCCTCGCTTCTGCCACGGGAAGACCCGGAAATGACACGAGCGCTTGAGCGTCAACTCAGCAATGAAGGCCTGTCCGTGGCCACGGGCAGCACGGTGGAATCCGTTGCCTCCGAAGACGGCGAGATTTGCTTGCAGGGGCAAAATGCCGAGGGTGGCTTCCAGGTGACAGCCGACGCAGTACTTGTCGCTGCTGGCCGACGCGCCCAGATCGACGATCTGGGCCTGGAAGCGGCCGGGGTGAAGGTGAAGAACGGGCTGATCCGCGTCGATCGACGCATGCGGACCAGCCAGCGCCACATCTTTGCGTGCGGTGACTGCTGCGGGCCGTATCCCTTTACTCATGTCGCCGAGTACCAGGCCGGCATCATCATCGCCAATGCCGTCTTCCGCCTTCCCAAGCGCGCCGACTACCGAGTGGTGCCCTGGGTCACCTACACGGCGCCCGAACTGGCGCGAGTGGGACTGACCGAGGCCGAGGCCCGATCCAGGGGCATGGGCGTCCAGGTTGCCCGGTTTTCCTTCCGTGACGTGGACCGGGCGGTGTGTGATGGTGAAACGGCCGGCTCGGCCAAACTGGTCATCCACAAGGAACGGCTGGTGGGCGCCACCCTACTGGGGGCACAGGCCGGTGAGTTGATCCATGAACTGGTACTGGCCATGCAAACCCGCCTCAAGGTCGGGCAGATCTCGGCCACGATTCACGCCTACCCCACCCGCGCGCAGGTCCATCGACGAGCGGTCAATACGCTTTACGCTCCTAAGCTCTTCTCGCCGCGCACGCGAAGCCTCGTCCGTTGGATCCAGCGGATACTCCCTTGAAACAGCCTCAAAACCTGAAGGCCCTGAAGGAGAGCCGGCCCGCTAAGGGCGCTGTGGTTTCGATACGATTTCCTTGACCAGCTCCCATTATGCATCGGAAAGCTCGTACCGCCCTGCCATGAGGCCTCGCCCAACGGAAAATCCGTCTCGCCACCCTCTTGCGGACCGATTTCAGTGGCATGCGCTGCCGCCGCTGCTCAGGACGGGCCTCCCTTGGGACTTGACAGGTATCCGGCGGACGAAGGGATCTTGCAGCGGAGCTTCTCGAAAATTTGACACACAAGGCTGTTTGGATCGTGTCTGCCAATATCCCATGGGTCTATTGGTCGACAAGGAGTCGACTTGCCCAAGTGCGAAAGCGGGCGGATCCTGGATGCATCCAGCAAAACGAACCTGCGCGAGACACTGCCATGTCTGCAATGACACCGGTTCCGGCTTGGTATGGTCACAGGAAGGCGTGGTCCTTCATGGGCGCGCTTCCCGTCAGCCCCCTGCTGACCGCCGGCTTGATCCTCATACTGTTCTGGTCCGCCCTTGCGCCCCAGCCCGTTCGGGCCGAGCCCCCGGAGACGTCGGAAGCCCTGATGCGCTTGCAGGCGGAGGGCGACCTGACGGTGCGTGCCCTGCGGGCCTGGGGGGCGTTGCCGGAGCGCTACATGCCCATGCTCCTGAAACTGC
The DNA here is from genome assembly GCF_022227625.1 of Ectothiorhodospira variabilis. Classification (NCBI taxonomy): domain Bacteria; kingdom Pseudomonadati; phylum Pseudomonadota; class Gammaproteobacteria; order Chromatiales; family Ectothiorhodospiraceae; genus Ectothiorhodospira; species Ectothiorhodospira variabilis. Next base: position 15,225 of record NZ_JAJNAO010000021.1, read on the forward strand.
AGGGCCAGGGCCTGGATATCCTCGGGCTGGATGGGAAGCAGGTGGCCGCCCTGGCCGAGCGCGCCCGAACCGAGGATGGGCTTGAGGGGCACCGGGATGATCTGCAGACTCTGGCCCGTCTGATGGCCGATCTGGGCAAGACGCCGCCGGAGCGGGTCACCAAGGTCTTCTCTGGTTACATGGATGAGTACTGGGAAGCGTTCGGTTATAACGCGAACCTGAATCCCCGACCGGAGTTCCTTGATGAGTACGGGGCCTTTTCCGATGCGACCCTGAAGATCGACACCCAGGATGCCAGGAGGATTGCTGTCGGGATGCGGTCCGTCGAACCCCTTTTCCATCCCCCGTACGCCCATGACACCCACGAGGCGCGTATCACCCTGGCGGTGGATCCACAGGGCACCAGCAATCCTGTACTGTCGCTGCTTGCCCCGGACCAACTGGACGAGAACGAAGGCCGGGCACACGCCTTTCGTCTCGCACTGGCCACACCGGATGAGGAGCCTGTCAAACTGAGTCTCACCTCCAGGCCCGGTGGGGGGCAGAACCACCGCCTGGCCGAGGTCGAACTGGATGGGCCGATACCCGATCGTGTCACGCTGGCCCTGCGACCCGGGGGTGAGGTTCTGGTCCTGGACGATGAAGAACGTCTTTTGCTGGAGGTCATGGCGCCGGATCTGCTGGCGCTTGAGCCATGGCATGTGGTGGTCATGGCTTCTGCCCGCGAGAGCAATACGCCGGGCCGACTGTCACTGCGCTCCGTGGCCATCGCGGAGAGGGACCTGCTGCTGACACATGATCCCCATGCGTTGGTCGAGGCGCCGACGAAGACCGTGCTGTTCAGCGGCGAAATCCTGGGGCGACACTGGGAAACCTTTGCCGCCACACGGCATGCCTATCTGCAATACCTGTCGATGCATGAGGGCGGTTTGCGAGTGGATGCCCCGGCGGACCAGGGACGGGTGATGGCCGGCATCCGCTCGGTGCATCCGCTGCTCTGGCTGGACCGGTTTCAGGGTATGGCAACCCAGGACCTCACCTTCCACCTCCGCCCCGAACAGACCACCGGGCTGGTGGTGGCCCTGACCACCGAGTTGGGGAACGAACGCCGCGAACCCTCAGACCCCTTCTATCTCATGCACTGGAGACGTGACGGCCAGGAGGGATACAAGGCCCACGTCCAGACCCGCCGGAACGCGTCATTGCTGGAGTCGGAACCGGAGGCGATGCCCGAAAGCCTCACCTTCAGGCTGACCCCCGAGGGCGTTCGCCTGCTGGCCCCCGGATTTCCCGATACCCTGACGCCCTGGGATGCGCTGGCCTCCGGCCAGGGTCTGTATCTGTACGTGTATTCCCGGGCCGAGGAAAACGACGCACCGGTGGCGCTGGCGCTCGACCGGATCACCCTCAAGCGCTCGCCGGGGCCCCGCATGTACGCCGGCGTGCCCCAGCCGGGTGTGTCGGAGTTGCCCATGACCGCCCTCTTTTCGGGCCAGGAAGATGCCCTCTGGGACAATCACGCCCGCAGCGGCATGGAGTTTGACGATTATGCCCGATACACCGAAGCCGGACTGGAAGTGGACGTGCCGGCGAGCTACCGCAACAGTCGTGCGGGCATCGTTTCCAGCGAGCGGGTGATCAACCTGGATGGGCGTCTGGATCGCACGGCCTACCGGGTGCGGCTGAGGTTCGATCCGGACAGGACGGACGGCTTCCAGGTCCTGTTTGCCAACGATCCGGTCACCGGCGCCGGTGCCGATGCCCCGGGCGTGAGCCTGGTCAGGCATCGGCATAATCGATTGACCGGGAAGTACGTCCTGGAGTTGAAGAAGGGAAGATCCTCCTGGTTTCGCGAGATTGATGCGGCCTGGATGGGCGCCCATTGGGACGGCACGGTGGATATCGAACTGGGAGAGCACTCCATGCAGGTCAGCCTGCCGGGCGGGCTCAGCCTCCGCGGCACGGGGTTTTCCATTTCCGATTCCACGCGCTGGCACATGACGGTGCGCTCCATGTCCGAAGGCGGCCAGACCACCTCCTGGGACCGCATGGCACCGGCGCGCATGGTCCTGCGTGAGATCGAGGCGGGCTGGGTCACCCCCATGGGCATGTCTGCCGCCGATTACTGGGAATTGCGTGATCCGGATGACTTCGACCCTGAAGCCTATTTGAAGGCCCTGATGTCCGGGCCCGGGAGTGACTTGCCATGAACACACGGGCCCGCCTCTCATTCATGCTTCCCGTGCTGCTGATGCTGTCCCTGGGCATGGCCCTGCCTGTCACTGCCGATCAGCGGTTCATGGACAAGGAGGACCACCCGGCGCTGAAAAGGATCATCGGCATGGATTACGAGCGCCAGAAACAGGTGTTTGAACGCATCGGCATCCCGGTTTCGGATGACTTTTACCATTGCCTTTGCAGCCGCGCCAGGTATGGGTCAAGCACCACCAGCACCTCTTACCACCCCGCAGCCCTGCCCGGCTGGGATGACATGTACATCTGCGGCCGACCGGGCGGGCCGTGCATGACCCGAGGGTTTGGCTGCTGGAGAAATCCGCTTCCCTCCGACCCCCGTATATGGCGCTTCTGTTCCGGGAGGGATGGCTACGCCGGTGAAGACATCCTCGAGGACCTGCTGGGGGCGCTTTCCGAGCTGCCCCAGGCAGGGATCGATTATGGACAAAAATTGGACGAGTGCCGCGAACACCACTCCCTGCGCACAAGCCCCGACAGCATCCGCGACTTCCAGTACGGCTATGACTACCTGGCCAGCCAGGGTGTGCCGGTACTGCCGCCGCCGTCGTCCGTAACCCGGGAACTGCAGCGCGAGGCCGAGTACGACCGTCAGGATCTGCAACGCAGACTCTCCCGGATCGAGCAGCGGGTGGAGAAGGAACTGGAAGTCAGCCTCGTGCAGGAACTGGGCAAGGAGCTGATCACCCACAAGCATACCCACACGGCGATCGCCGAACTGGCGCGGGCCGTCAACAAGACCGCCCAGCAGGAACTGAGCAAAGAACTCGAAGACTTGCAGAAGGCTTCGAACGGGGATCAAGGCCAGATCATTGTCCTGCAGTCACGACTGAACCGGGCCGAGCAGGAAGGCGCCAGGATTGAAACCCTGCTCACCGGGCTGGGGGCCGCGCAGGATGCCCACAAGCTGCCGGGCATCTTCTCCGATGCCACCTCCGGGGATCCGCGACAGATGGGCCAGGCCCTCATCGACACGACCGACCTGGTGGAAAAGTACTTCAAGAAGTACCAGAAAAGCACCGGTGCGGCAGCCCGGCAATGGCGGGACATGGCTGCGCAGGGGCTGAGCCCGGAGGATGCCCGGCGGTTTGAGCAGATCATCGAGAATGAACAGGTGATCAACACCGCACTTTCCGGCGTGAGCACCGCCCTGAAGGCGGGTAAGTGGGGCGCCTATGCCTACGATGCCTATCAGGACTACAAGAGGCTGCGGGCCGAGGCTGACCGGATGGCGGCTTCCGGTCGCTACACCGAGGCACAGGCTCGCATGCTCAACGCCTTCAACGTCATGAGTGATCTCTCCAGGCGCGCCGCCGGCCGCCTGCCGCCCGGTATCAGCGAGATGTCACAGTTCTATGCCGAGGCCCTGGCGCTGCCCGGTCAGGTGGATCAGATGATGCGGGAGCTGGTCGATCGACACGATGTGATGGCAGATATCTCCGGCACCCAGGCCCAGACCGAGGCCATGCGCCGATTCGGCGAGGCGCATCCCAATGCCAGCCTGGACCGGGATGACTACCTGTTCCGCCAGGCGGGGCTTTCCGCCTATATCCACCAACCGGGAGGGGGGCAGCGGGGTATCGACAGGCCCTATGTGCTGCTCCCCAGGGCCGATGCCGATCCCATCTACATCGATCAGCGCACGCGGGATCGGCTGATGGAGGCCGCCTACTACTTTCCCCTGGCCAACGACCGGCGCATGACCGATGCCGATGTGGAGGAACTTCTGAGAAACGTGGGAGACGCGGGGACATCCCTGGCCATCGACGACTGGCGTCGGGCCGCCGAAAAACGGCTCAAGGATGCCGCCTACGCTGGACAGCGGGCCGAACTGATCGGTCCCGACGAGATCAGCATGCAGACCCTGACGGCGTTCAGCAGCGTGGTGTGGGAAAGTCTCCCCGAGCGCTGCCAGTTCAGCCGATCCACCGAAAAACGCCTGCTGCGGGCCTATGCCCGGCAACCGGAAGCCGTCGAGTCATGGATCCGCGAGCATGGGCTGGCGCTGACCGTGGCTGAGGCGCGCAGAGACGCGCGGCAGGGGCAATAGGGGATATCAGCCGCCGCTTCGAGAGGAAATCCCGGCATAACGGACCCACAGCGGGCCATCTTCCTGGTCAGGAACGAGCCCGTTCCTGCGTTCCGTCACAAGACCCTGCTGCAACTGGTGCAGGAAGGGCGGACCGAGGATGTGATCGGCTATCTGGAGTCGATCAGCGCCGGGTTCGTCGGGTGATCCTCGTCGACCTGCCTTCCGGCCCCACCTTTCTGTCTCAGGAGGATCATCGGCGGTCCGGGGTCGAGTTCACCCTCTCGTCCTCATCAAACTCATTCACGCGGGGATCCAGATGCAGGGTCTCCTGGGTGAGGCCCTGAATGGCCTCCAGGCCCACGAAGGCCGGTTGCGGTTCAGCCACGGGGGCAGACCGATGCTGCTGGCATACACGGGCGCGAGGGTGCCGAAGGCACCATTGGCCAACCCCACACCGAAGCAGGCCATCACGGCGAGATGAAATCCTGCGCCTGGCGAAGCAGAACACGCTCATGCCGCGAATGCCCTAGGGTTCGGGCCAGGGGTGGACCAATTGGCTCAAAGCGTTAGGATGCAGGACTGATCCTGTCACCGACATCGCCCGTGTTTCCAACCCTCACATCCGTCTCCAGCCTGCTTCTGGGCATGGGCATCCTGGCCCGGCACCTGAATGGGGGGCAATGATGTTTCGTTGACGAAACGGTGCCAGCAGCAATCGCCCGATGGCCCGCCCGGGTGTCAGCCAGCGGATGCGGCTACCATGGCGACGATCGTTCAGCACGCGGTCGGTGAGCCTCAATCACCCTGGGGGAGAGGCACCACCGTAGAAACGTTCCGGGCCCAGTTTCTGGAGCAGGATCCGGGAGACCTGGTCTTCGTCCAGGTTACCTTGGGCAGAAAACAGGGGCTGGATGCGGCCCTGACCGCCGGCTTCCTCCATGAGACGACCGCTCATGGCATCTCCCATGCTGGACACCATGCAGCCCTCCGGGGCCACATTGAAAACGATGTCGTAACCAGCCTCCAGTTTACCCAGGGCCTCACCCACATAGGGGGATAACTCTCCACCGGGCCGGCCGGTTGGGATCAATCGACGTGACCGATCCAGTGCCTGCGCCATGCTCTCCGGCAGCGGTAATCCTGCCGCCCGGTACAGGGGGCGAGCCAGCCAGTGGCGGAACCCCCATTCCACCCCCAGGGCCCCGAGGAAACGGCCGGCACGGGCGTTGCGCAGGCGCCGCAGCGATGACCGTGTGCCCGGATCAGTGGCCCGGGACAAGCGTACATGGCTCTCGCGGACCGTCTCCAGACTGCGCCAACGCCGACTCGCATTCTTGTAGTCCAGATAGGACCACACGGGCGTGTAGGTCAGGTGGAAACGGCCTGGGCCAAGCAGCCTGAGCAGGCAATCAAACAGGGCCTCCACCTGGGCCACCCGCATGTACGTCTCGCCTTCCACGTGGATCTTCAGCAATGATGCCGCAGGCGGCGAATGAGCGACCCAGCGCCGAGCAAAAGTCCGCAGTGGCTGCTGCAGCGCATGCCGGTGACGGCGCCATGCCGGCCACCAGGTCAACGCCCCCTCCGGCGCCTTGCACTCACGCTGGATCTGGAAGAGGGTCGCCGTCAACGCCCGATATTCCCCTCGCAAACGCGCCAGGGCGTCGGTGTCGGGGCAGCAAGCCGCCGCCTCGAAGAGCAGCTGGTGACAGACCCCCTGCAGCACCGCGCCCTGCATGCAACGCAGCAACACCGTCCTGCCCAGGCCCACGTCAAACCTCTGATCTTCCAGCCCCACCAGAAACCTCAGCAGATCTTCCGCCTCGTCCTCGCCGACCTGGTCGCGCAGCGGGCCCGTATCCCGGTGGAACAGGAGCTTGTGGGTTTCCACATACTGACCCTGGCGACAGGGGCCCATCCCCTTGTTGTTGAACACCAGCAGGCGGCGCTTGCCGTAAAGCGGGGATTCCGGATCCTCGCGCAAACGGCGGAACCGTTCCACCAGGGCGAGTGTGTCTCCATAGACGGCGGCCAGCGGGGCACACACCGACTCGCCCGCCGCGGCGCGGCCATGGCGGATGGTGGCCTCCAGATCGTAGGTGTCGTCGTAGTTGTCCAGGCAGGTCAGCGGGGTGCTCTGCAGCACTGAAGTCACGAAACGATTGTCGGCCAGGGTCGGCAGTGCCAGCACGTCGCGGGTCGGATCGATACCGTCGGACAGGTCCGTGAGCCGTTGCAGGGTACGCACCTCGAAGCCTTCTTCCGGAGCCTGCCATACACTCTGGGACAGGTACTGCCGCACCTGCTGGGCATGGGTGTTGACCCGGTTTTCCAGGTGGGCGAGTTCCTGGATGGCCGCATCCGACTGAATCAGCAGAAAGGGCCTTTGCCGCGCAAATTCCGACATCAGCGGCAGGCTGACGCTATCGGGCCCGCAGAGGAAGGTGGAGACGAAGACCAGGGCCAGCGGCTGGCGGCCCGGGGCCTCCAGTTGCTGGAACAAGCGCCGCAATCGCCGATGACGCAGCCGGGCATGCAGCTGGCCCCGACTGACAGCCCTCACCAGGGTGGCCATGACCTGGGGATTGCGCCAGTAGAGGTGGGTCAGATCGTCATCCACCGTCACATCCAGGGCATGCGCGGGCACGGGGACCAGTCCGCGGTCACGCAGCAGGCGGCCGGCATGACTGTCGTAAAGCCCCGGGGTGAGGATGTATTCCCGGCCCAGGACCAGCGCAACCTCCTGCCCCTGCCCCACGGCCTCTTCCAGCTGGTCGGCCAGGCTATCCTGAAGTGTCTGGCGCCAGGCCCGCTGACCGGCCAGTGCCTGCGCGATGGCCGTTTCAAGGCGTGCCAGATCCACCTCGAGGCGATAGTGCGTGAATACGGTTCGCAGCTGCGGCAGCAACTGCGCCGCCAGCGCGGCAGGATCGGGATGGCGCAGGTTCAGGTGGAACAGCTGGATCCGTGCCCCGGGCTGCGCCTCCTGAGCCATGGCCCGTGCAGTGGCCAGTCCCCCCTGGTTGATGGTGCAACTGCGCCCAAGGCCAGCCCCATTGAGGGGCAGGAACTCGATCTGCGGCGCCAGGATGTATCCGTGGGGCTCGGCGGCCAGCCGGATCAGCTGGCCCACCACCCCCAGATGCGGGGCGCAGGTATCGACCCGGAATCGCGACTGCCCGGCCAGTACATCCTCGGTCCGCGGCGTGTCCACGTGTACCGGCACGCCCAGTTGAATGAACAGTTCGGCGAAAAACCCCGCCCACTCGGACACGGCGAACGCGCGGGGAATGATCAGGCGATCCGGCGCCTGGCTTTGCGGCAGCCGCTCATGGCTTTGCCGCCAGAGCGACTGGTAGGGGTCGGCCACCCGGGCTGTGTCCCGGTCCTTCTTGCGTCCCGTGGCCTCGTTGATGGCGCTGCAGCCGCCAAGGGTGAGGCGCAGCATGCCCTGTTGCGGATCCAGGGTCTTGAGAAGGGTGCGATGGCAGCGGGCATCGGGATCCCCGCACACGGCCCCCTTGCAGGTGATGATGTGCTTGTCGTACTCCCGCTGGATGAAGGTGTCCAGGTCAAGGGTGACGGCCTCGGCGGTCTCGCCCGCTGCCGGCAACAAGCCCAGACAGGCCCGGTGGCCGGGCAAGGGCGGGATCAGGCCGTGAACCTTCTCCCCGATCAGACGCTGCAGGCGACTGATCACCGCCGTGGGCAGGGGGTGGCCCAGCATCGGCTGGCCGTGCAGCAGCACCACGGAACGCGGCGGCAGGTGGATCTGGTTCCATAGCGTGCGGGCCATGTTCTCCACCACCGCCCAGCAGGCGGAGGCCAGGATCACGTCATTACCCACGCCACGCGCCTGCAGGGTACGGGCGTGCTCCAGGAGGAACACCGAACAGGTGGCATCCAGGTGGTGGGCGCCCGGGGCCGATAGGGCCTGTGCATAAGCCTCGGAGGCGGAAGACAGACCGAACAGGCTGGCCAGCGTGTCCATCAGGCTGCCGGTGCCGGCGGAGCACTTGATGTTCATGGCATTGTCGAACAGGTCGCCACCTTCCAGCAGCAGGGTGGAGATCTTCGTGTCCTCCCCGCCGATGTCCACCAGGATGCACCAACGGGTGTCCACGTCATGCCCGGCCTCGGCCAGGTGGCGCACGTGCTCGCGAGCCGCCTCCAGGGAGCCCCGTGCGTGGGCATAATTTTCCACCATCACCGACACCCGTCCATCCAGCGCCGGGTAGAGCCGGGTGAGTGCTTCGCGTACCTGGTAGCGGGCACTGCCGGTGATGCCGATGCGCCCCACGTTGAGTTCACGGTGACCGGCCTCGCACAGGGCGGTGAACAGGGCCTTCAATGTGGCGATGGTCTCGCCGGCATTGCTCTGCGACGCGGCGTGCAGCAGGCGGCCATCGTCGGCGGCCCTGACCACCATCTTGGCCATGGTGGAGCCCACGTCCAGGCCGATGTTCACCGGATGACCCGGGGGCCAGCCTTGTGGATCCAGGGCCGGTACCGGCTGGCGATGCAACTGTTGTCGTTCCTGGAGTTCTGCTTCCAGGGTGTGAAAGGCCGGATGGTCGAAGACCAGCCTCACGGGATCGGGCGGTGCTGACGGGATCACCGGGTCCGGTTCCGATGCATCCAGGGCCCGCAGACCTTCCAGAGCCAGGTTGGCGTCAGCGAGGTGGGTGATATGGCGCACACCGGCGTCGCAAAGGGCATCCCGGGCGCAATCCCGGGCAAAGGCCCAGCGGAACAGACCGCCGCTCAGCAGCACCCGGTCCACGGGCAGGGGCAGGCGTCGACAGGCCTTGTTGACCTCGGATTTCAGTGTGACCGCCAGGGCATGGGCCACCGGGATACCCTGGTTCTTGTCGGAGATGGTGGCCGACGCCCCGAACACGCCACAACGATCGGCTCGCACCGGCAGGGCCAGGCGCCGTTCCCGACCCGTCTCGCCCAGATACTCGGCAAGCACCGTATCCACGTCTTGTGCGGGGACATCCAGTTTTTGCAGAACACGGCTGAGGTTGGTGCCCGAGCCGGCACCACAGCGTGGGTGCGTCACCAGCCCGGCGTCCCCGGCGCCACCATCGAGGTCCAGACGCAGGGCCAGATAGCCGGAAGCGGAGATTTCCAGGAGACCCAGCCTCTGCCCGGGGTAGTCACGCTGCTGGCGCACCCGCAGGGCGGCCCACAGGGCGGCGGCGGGCAGGACCGAGGAACCGTGCCCCAGCAACTGACGCACCGGCTCGGCGAGTTTTCCCGTGAGGCGCACTGCAGCCCGTTGACTCGCTTCCTGCAGTCCACTCTCGCGTACCTGCCTGGGCAGATGGTGACCGGCCTCCAGCTGCCATTCACGCGCTGGTGACCCCTGGACGTCCAACACCGCCCTGACCTGGCTGACGCCGGCGTCGATGTAGAGCCTGGTCGAATCTTTTCGCGACATGCTCCGAGTGTGGTGCATCTTGAGAGCGGTGTGAACGCTCACTGGTGTGAAACCACAATCTTGATCCAGCAAATCATGGACAGCGAGGAGCGTCTGCGCCAGATTGCCCAGGCGGTGCCGGGGGTCATCTACCAGTTCGCGCACGATCGCCAGTCCCAGGCCAAAGCCGGGTGGGATGGATTAAGCTACCCCCATGAGGATGCACTGGCAAACCGGTCTGTTGTTGGCGGTGACGCTCCTGGTCCTGCTGGGTGTTCTCGCACTGCCGCCCTTGCCTCAGCCCGAGAGTTACCATGACTTCGCGGCCGACGGGGCGTGGCTGGGGATCCCCAATGTCGCCGACGTGGTCTCCAATCTGGCCTTTGTGTGGGTCGGCCTGCTGGGAGTGATCTGGGTGACCCGCCACCCTCACCGGTTTCGCGAGGCGCACCAGTACTGGCCCTATCTGACGTTTTTCGGCGCTGTGATACTCGTAGGGATCGGATCGGCTTATTACCACTGGGCCCCGGATCATGGGCGGCTGTTCTGGGACCGCCTGGCCATGAGCCTGGCTTTCATGGCCATCCTGGCGGCGATCCTGTCGGACCGGGTCGGTGCCTGTCGGGGTACTGTCGTCCTGCCGGCCTTGCTGCTGGTCGGCACCCTCGGCGCCATTCATTGGTACTGGAGCGAACTTCAGGGAACCGGCGATCTGCGCCTGTACATGCTCACCCAGGCCCTGCCCCTGGTATTGGGTCCGCTGATGGTGCTGCTTCATCCCAGTATTTACACACGCGACAAGGATTTACCGGTGGCGGTGGTCTGGTACCTACTGGCGCTGGGGGCCGATCGACTCGACCATCCCATCCACGACCTCACGGGCGGCCTCCTGAGCGGCCACACCCTCAAGCACCTGCTAGCCGCCCTGAGCGTCTACTGGATCCTGCGCATGCTGCGCCGCCGCCAATGGCGCCCGCGGGCTTGATCAATCGCCCTGACCGGGTCAGCACCTGTACCATGCTCTCCGGCAACGGTCATCCTGCCGCCCGGTACAGGGGGCGGGCCAGCCAGTGGCGCAACCCCCATTCCACGCCCATGGCCTGGCTCCACACCACTCGGTACTGGTGACCAAGTACATGCAGGCCAAAAAATACGGCGGCACGCGGCATTTTGCTGGAGTTCGGCTGTCCTAGTAGGCGGGTGTAAGGCGTATTCATCCTGGTGCCCCGCTCTCTTCTTGTCCATGCAGGTATTTCCCGTGCCCAGAATCAATCCCCCCGTGGCCTGGTCCACTTCACTGTTTTTTGCGTTCACCAATCTGTTGGCGTTGACCGTGGTGCCCTGGTGGGGATTCACCCAAGGGTACAGCGGATGGGCCTGGCTGGCCTTCGGGGTGCTGCTGGCCCTGGGGGGTATGAGTATCACCGTCGGGTATCATCGCCTCTGGGCCCACCGAACCTTCAAGGCCCGCTGGCCCCTGCGAATGTTGCTGGCTGTGTTCGGCGCCATGGCATTGCAGAACAGCATCTACAATTGGGCGGCCCGGCATCGCAATCATCACCGGTACGTGGATGATGTGGATCGCGACCCCCACTCCATTCGGTCTGGATTCTGGCACGCACACATAGGCTGGATGTTGCGGGAGTGGCCCGCGAGCCAGCCCGATTTCAGCACCGTGAAGGACCTCACCCGAGACCCGATTGTGCGCTTTCAGCACCGGTACTACTGGCTGCTGGCCTGGTCCACCAATCTGCTGTTCCCCCTGACCCTGGGCTTGATGCTCGGGGATGTGGTCGGCATGCTGCTGCTGGCGGGGGTTTTGCGGCTGGTGGTCAGCCACCATTTCACCTTTTTCATCAACTCTCTGGCCCATACCTGGGGCAAACGCCCCTATAGCGATGACAATACGGCCGTGGACAATGCCCTGGTGGCTCTGGTGACCTGGGGTGAGGGCTACCACAACTATCACCATGCCTTTCAGTCGGACTACCGCAATGGAATTCACTGGTGGCAGTACGATCCCTCCAAGTGGTTCATCAACCTGTGCGCCTGGGTGGGGTTGGCGCACGACCGTCGGCGCGTCCCCCGCTTCAGGATCCAGCGGGCCCGCATTTCCACCCAGTTTGCAAGGCTTCGGGCGCGACTTGAGGTCACGGGTGTGGCCCCTGGCTGGAGTGAGGCCCTGGACAGGGAATATCATCAGTTCAAAGAGACCGTAACCCAGTGGCAGCAGTGGCAGGCACGCCGGGTACAGGTCGGGCGAGAGGCGCTACGCGACCGCTGGACACGCATCGAAATGCGAACGGCCTACAAGGAACTGGAGTATCGCCTGCGGATGCAGCGCCAGCGTCTGCGGGTACTGCATGCAGCTCTCTCCCAATGAACAGGCTCAATGCCCCCCCGGAAGCGAATTCCCCGGTTGATCTTATGCCAATTAGCACTAGACTCAGCTAGAAGCCAACCGTGGGTCAACTTGGGGGGCGGAGATGATGTGGCTCGATCGACAACTCCGGCGGCAGGTACGCGAAGGCTGCCTTGCTTTGCACCTGCCCGATGGCTCCAGCAAACGGTTCGGTGACGGGGAACCCCAGGTCAACCTGCATGTACATGACCGCAAGGTATTGCAACGCTTGGCCTGGGACCCGGCGCTGAACTTCGGTGAAACCTACATGGAAGGCGGCTGGGATCCAGGGCCCGAAGGTCTGCGGCCCTTGGTGCACCAGGTCATGCGCAATTTTGCCCCCGCGTTCCGAAAACGTCGCAGCCTGCCTCTGGTCGTCCTGCGCAGGCTATGGGAGCAGGGTAACCGCATCACCCGCAGCTACGGGAATATTTCCCATCACTACGATCTGGAAGAGTGGTTGTTCCGGCGCTTTCTGGACCGGGACATGTATTACTCCTGTGCCTATTTCCGCCGTCCGGACATGACCCTGGAGGAAGCCCAGCAGGCCAAGGCAGACATGATTCGGCGCAAGCTGCTGCTGCAGCCCGGCATGCGCGTTCTGGACATCGGCAGTGGCTGGGGCAGCATGGCGTTCCATCTGGCAGAACATGCGGATGTCCAGGTGGACGGTGTCACCCTCTCCCGCGAGCAGTTGCGCGCCGCCAGTGCCGAGGCCGATCGCCGCGGGCTGTCGGACCGGGTGCATTTCCATCTCCAGGACTATCGGGAACACCGTGGGCAGTACGATCGTATCGTCAGCGTGGGCATGTTCGAGCATGTGGGGCAGCCCTATTACCGGCGCTACTTCCAGCAGGTTCACGATCTGCTCAAGCCCGAGGGCGTGGCGCTGCTGCACACCATCGGTCGCGTGGACCCACCGGGCAAGACCAATGCCTGGCTGGCCAAGAACATCTTCCCCGGTGGCTACACGCCTGCGCTGTCAGAAGTGGCAGCCGCGGTGGAAAAAACCCCGCTGATGGCCACCGACGTGGACGTATGGCGCCTGCACTATGCCGAGACCCTGGCCGAGTGGTATCGGCGTTTCCAGGCCATTCGCGACGAGGCCGCCGAACATTTCGATGAGCGCTTCTGCCGCATGTGGGAGTTCTATCTGGCCACCTGCGAGGGCAGTTTCCGCTACTGGGGCCAGGTGGTGTTCCAGGTCCAGTTGGCCAGAATCCATGGGGTGATTCCCGAAACCCGGGATTATCTGTACCAGTCGGAGCCCGCCCACAACATCAGGCACGCCGAAGAGGACGCAGATACAGGCAAGGCGATTGCCTGAATTGAGGCACATGGGCGACACGAAGACGGCCGGCAAAGGCGTGCTCGTTGCTCTGTCCTCAAAGGTCGTACGCCAGGAACAGCCGACGGCGGCTGCGCAGGTCGAGCGCGGCGGAAGGCTCATCCAAAAGCATCAGCCTTGGATGCTGCGATCAACATCCAGTTGACGGAAAACGCCCATGAGCGCTCAGCGTTTCGTGGTTGGATCATCCAGTATAGGTTATGTTATAACCACCCCGTATTACCTGACTCTAGCACTCGGATAGAGGCGCCCGCATGCTGACGACCCGCGAACTGCTCCAGATGCCAGACAGCGAGTACATGAACGAGGCGCAACTCGCCTATTTCCGCGCCGAGTTACAGAAGATGCGCGCTGAAATCATCGATGATATTCGCATCACCACAGATCACTTGCGCGAGACCCCGCGAGCAGCGGACGAACTGGACCGTGCCGCAAGGGAGGAGGAGCAGAGTCTGGAAATCCGTTTGCGAGAGCGCGAGGCCACCTTGTTGCGCAAGATCGATCAGGCCATGAAACGCATCCAGGATGGAACCTATGGCTACTGCGATATGACCGGAGAGCCCATCGGCCTGAGGCGCCTTCTGGCCAGACCTACCGCCACCCTCAGCATTGAGGCCAAGCAACAGGCGGAAACCCGGGAAAGGAGTTACCGAAGCCCTTGAGTTCTTCCTCCACCTCCTCCATTCAATATCCCATGGAGTGCAGTCCATGAAGCCGCTTCCCGTGACCGTTCTGTCCGGATTCCTCGGTGCAGGAAAAACCACATTGCTCAATCACGTATTGCGCAACCGATGCGGCATGCGGGTGGTCGTGATCGTCAACGACATGAGTGAGGTCAACATTGATGCGGCTCTCGTCAGATCAGGCGACACGAATCTCTCCCGGACTGAAGAGCAGATGGTGGAGATGACCAATGGGTGCATCTGCTGCACCTTGCGCGAAGATCTGTTGCTGGAGGTCCGCCGACTCGCCGAAGAAGGGCGCTTTGATTTCCAAAAGGCCAGCCAGGCGCCGGGGTGGGTCCAGGAAATGATGGGGATCCATACTCCCGAGACCAAGGCCCATACCGGGGAAGCCCCATGAGCGTGGCAGACACCGCAGATATGCCGTTGGCGCCCGTTGCCGGCATTCTGACCACGGAACAGCCGCAAGACTTCTCGCTGATTCACCGGCTTGATTGCAGCATGGTGCGATGGCAGCGGCGGCCGGTTGAACACGAGCAAGAATTGATTCGCCTCGCCGCTCCAGAATCACCCAGGCTCAAGAGCGTCGTGGTGCTGGACGCATTGCATGACCTGCTGAAGGGCCAATTGGGTGCTTCCAGAGCGATGCAATGGCTTGCGGCCGACATCCAACTGCTGGCGAGTCATTTTCAGCGCGTGTCGGGACATACGCTCCTGGATATCAGCCTGGACACCATCAGCCGTCAGGAGTGCCCCTATTTTCATATAGATAATATGGATTTACGGCTGGTATGCACCTATCTGGGGACAGGCACAGAATACCTGGACGACAGTCAAGCGGATAGAGACTGGTTGGGACAGGGCGAGAACGAGAAGGTCTGCTGTGGCAATCAACCTCATCAGGCCGCGCCCATGGATGTCCTTCTCATGAAGGGGCGCACTTACCCAGGGCCATCAGACCGAGCCCAGGTGCATCGGTCCCCCGAGCCATCTCCTGGGCAGCCCGAGCGTCTGCGACTGCGAATCGATGGTGCATCGTGACCAAGCCTTTTGGATGCGATCCGTGCAAGCCAGCGGAATGTTCAAGATCGACAACCGGGAGCGTCTGCGCCGGATCGCCCAGGCGGTGCCGGGGGGCATCCACCAGTTCGAGCGTCGCCCGGATGGCAGCACGCGCATGCCCTATGTCAGCCGCAAGTTGTGGGAGTTGTACGACATTGATCCGGAAATCGTGATCTTTGCCTTCTACATGATGATCTGCCTGGTGATGCTGGGCGTGGGACAGTTTTTGGTGCTGATCTAGGGGCCGGGCCACCTGGCCAGTTTTGCCCTGGTGGCCATCCTGCTCTGCCTGGGCTTGATCCCCATCGCTCTGCCCCCGGCCCTGCCGCCTATCCCATCAAGGCCCAGCCTCTGTCACTGAAGGCGCTCTACCACAGGACCCCAGTGGGCGTGATCTGCGCGCCGTGAGTGGTTTTCGGTGTTCATTTCAGACCCTTTAGGCATTGAGATTTTCAATAGTCACCCGCCCTAGCCCCGTCTATAGTCCAGCCGCTGCCGAAACCGGTTCCTGTACAGGTTCGACAGCGGCTTCAGATCCGCCAGGGCCTGGAGCGTGCCGATGTCGGCACGGTGATTCACGTGAGCGGCCCAGATCCGGGCAATGCTGACTCGATCGGGATGGGACTCAATCCGCTCCAGCGATGCATACGGCGCGACCCATCCTGGCTCCAGGGTGCGATACAACCAACCGATGGCACCTCAGGGAGCACTACCGTGGAAAGCACATGCAGCACCTTGATAGTCCGTGAAGCAGGTGGCGCACCCGGCAAAGCTTGTGTTTTCGATACCTGTCATTCTCCAACGGGCCTCGCTCGGCCATACGTCACCGGCGAATGACAGTCACTCCCTTCGGGCAGCGTTCAAGTACAAGGTCCCGGATCAGGCTGAAATCGGCAGCCTGGGCATAGATCAGGTTTCGTGTCATTTTGCTTGCAATCAGCTTGATCACGCGCTTGCGCTCGTAGACCACGACCTTACGGATACGTTTGAACGGGGTGTGCATGCTCTTGCGGGACAAGGCGAGCAGGCTCGCGCCGGCGGCTGAAGGGTTGCCGGAGGCCAGCCCTGCCAGGAAACCTACCCGCGCCATCAGATCCGTGCGCTTGACTCCCCTGGATGGCATCTCGATGTGATCGATACCCTTGTCATCCATCTCAAACAGGATGGAATAGCGTCCGCCGCTCATCAGAACGTAGATCGGATAAGCGATGATCATCAGACAGAGCATGATGCCGGCAACGATCGCATAGACCTGGCCAAAGGCCCGTAAACCCGGCATGAATGACCCTTCCAGGGTCTCGATCACCAGGAGCAGCAGGGCCGGCATCAGGGCCGCCAGCAGGATGATTTTGAGAAGCATCATGGGGATGACGGTATCCCGCCATAGACTGACATCATGGAGCCATCGGTACTCCTTGCCGCGCCGGGTGATGTTTTCCGAAACTCTCTCGACGCTGGGGCCGACTGAATCTGGTGACCCATCGGCGGCGTCTCGGGTCATGGTGGTACTGTCTTTCATGATTCTCTATCCAGCCCTTGTGTTTGTGGCGTGACCATCTTCAGTCAATACTGGGCCCCCAGCCGCCAAATGGATTTCTCACCCCCTGAGACGGCGGTCGTTCTACCAGCACACCGGTTTTAAGGCCACGCTCGAACTCATATTGATTTATCGATCTCGCCATCCCGGTAGTAGGTCTATACGCCGTGCGGGACGAATCGCAGGGTCGGTGCCTGGTCTGGCGAACCAACCAGTAATCTTCGGCGCTCATCCAGTATGATCTTCTCGACATAACTGCCCCGGCTTTGCTGCCTTCAAGCGAGTGTTCACACAGCTTCAGGCTTGCGCTTCCGGATAGCGGGAAACGCCGGCTCACATCCTGAGCCCTCGCGCAGGGCCTGGACACAGGCGGTGTGGATTCCCGTGGCTCTGGCCCCGGGAATCACCCCCAACTGCTGCTTGGAAAGGCTCAAATTTCATGGATGAACGCCATCAGGTACCCTGAACGCTGGTTGGCCACCGATCACAGCATCCTTCGCAGATCGCGCCCCTGCCAGGGCGGATTTCCGGTCGGGCAGACGAGGTTGGCCACGGATTCAGGTAAAAGATCGCCGGATTTTATCTTAAGCTCATAATCAGGATCGGTATCAGGTAATAAGGCTTTATTCCAATGTCGTCAATTTAGGCCGCCATCCCAGGTAATGGGTTGACGTATTTCGACTTTCTCGGATTGGAGCGACCAGGCCGAATCATTTCCTGATCCCGGACGATCCAGGCCAGGAGCTCAAGGATTGAAGCCAAGGGGTCCTGGGATCGCCGGAGCACATGGAACTGCTCACGGAACCTTAGGATCGTCGCCCGGAAGTTGATGCGGTAATCTCGAAAGCGGTGGGCCGTCATCTGCCGGGCCACCGGCTGAGACCGAGCAACACTTATGGCGGCCAGGATGAGCGTCAGGAAGCGGGCGTAGATTTCCTGGTACACGTTCCACCGGTCGCGGGTTCGAAATCGCTCCATTCCGAGCCAAGCCTTGAGGGATTTGTAGAATTCTTCGATACCCCATTACCAAGACCGCCATAAAAGTATTTTGACAAGCCCAGAAACGCCGTCAATACTCGACGTCTGGATCCTAGTGAAACGTGGGCAGCGGCAACTCTAGGAGGTCGCGGCGTAGTCCTGGGTCCGGGATCGGAACCGAGGCAGGAGGTACGACCAGTTTAGAAGAAGTTCTGGCATCGGCTCGAGCCAGATGCACGGTCAATTTGGGGGGAAGAGGCATGACTAAGGCAATCCAATCCGGCGCGCGGAGTCGAGCATGGCTGAAGCGGGTAGCAATGATCACCGGCCTGGCGGTGCTGCTCAGCGGCTGCATGGCAACTATGGATAGGCAGGGCCAAGGCACCGTCATTGGAGCCCTTGGCGGCGCGATAGTCGGCAGTCAGCTTGACGGGAAGAGGGGCGCCGCTGTGGGAGCTATCATAGGTGGCGGAGCGGGCTACCTGATTGGCCGGCACTTGGACGAGCAGGAAGCTGCCCTGCGCAACGAACTGGGTCAGCAGATGAGCGATGGGAGCGTTTCGCTGGAGCGCACGGGAGGCAACGAGGCAATGGTGTTGTCGATGCGGGGCAACGTGTTATTCGGCACGGGTAGCGCAAGTGTGAGTCCAACCGCCTACGACTCGCTAAACCGCCTCGCCCGGGCTTGGCACGATAACCCTGACCTCAACATTATCATTACCGGTCACACGGACAATGTTGGTCCACTCGAATTCAACCGCGATCTGAGCGCGCGGCGAGCCGAGAACGTTGCCCTATATCTTGTCAAGCGCGGAGTACCATACCGCAATCTATACACCCGAGGGGCGGGCGAACTCGCGCCGGTGGCTAACAACAACACTGCCCGTGGTCGCAGCCAAAACCGCCGGGTCGATTTGGTGTTTTATCCAGCGAGCGTGCCGCCGCCAGAGGTTCGGTTGGTCTACACACATGACACAGAACCGCGTTCGACCGAGCCGCGTGTGGCCACCCATCAGCCACAATCGGGGCCGCCGCATCAGCGCCCTGAGGCCGCGTACGCCTTCACAGATGAAGATAGAGCCTTGGCTCAGCGCCAGCAGCAAGAAGTCCGGGGCTCGGAGGAAACCGAACCACTATCGCCGATTCGGTCGGCATCCGAATTGGTTAAGCATCTATGAGGGGTAATGTCATGAGCATGAGAAAGCATAACGGTAGTGCCATTGGCAGCGTACTTGGCCTGATCGCGCTGATCGTGGTCGGGCTGTTTGTTGTCCGGGAATTCGCCCCCGGCTTATGGACCAAGGTCGAGAATGTATACCGCGACACGGTTGGCTGGACTGAGGAGGCTCGGCGCGCCGACCCGGTGGGCTATCTGGAGCACGCACGGGGCGAGATGCAGCAAAACCTGGATCGTATCGGGAGCATCATCCGCGACCTTGAGGCAAAAGCCCTTCGACTGCGTCAGGAAAAGACCCGCCTACGCAGCGACCACGGTCAATATCAGGAGCTGCTTAACCGCGCCAAGACTGTGTATCAGGAGGCCGAGGCGGGCGCGCGCGAGTATCCGGTCGACTTCGCCGGTGCCCGGTATAGCCGCGAGGATTTCATGCGCCAGACGGCCATCATTTTGAGCGAGTCCAAGCTGGCCGAGCGCCGTATCCAAGACATGAAGTCCGCGGACGAGGGCATCAGCAGGGCTATACGCGACATGTATGAGAAGCGCGCCAAGCTGAGGGGTGGATTGGCCGACATCGGCACCACCATCGTGATCGCTGAGGCTAATGCTGCGTCCCAGGAGGTCCAGGATACCCTTGACACGGTGGCCACCGTCGCCAGCGACATTGACTCTTACCTCCGGGCCTACGACAGCGGCGACATCTCGGTCCGCTCCGCGGACGAGATCATCGAGCGGGAGGGCAGAGGAGCCATCGACGCTGATGTTGAGGACTTCCTCTCGAGTTGAGCGGGCGAACCGGCGTGCGGCGTGAGTAACTTGCCCCGATCACCGTGGCCGCTCTGCCTCAAGGTTGCGGCACGGGGTCGGGAGGAGGGTTGCGGGGTGTGGACGTCGGCGAACCGATTCTGGACTGCTGCAATGTCGCGCTGTTACGTGCCACTCTATCCGATGAGGCCACTTCACCCGTCCCACGCTCTCTGAATTGCGATGAGCATTGACGAGCATGCCCTCCAGCAGGGGTTTTCGGATCCAGAACAGACTTCTTTCCAGCGACCATGGCCTCACTACCCGCTGTCGTCGGAGGATTTGGTCAACCTACCGGCAAAGTCGCACTTTTTCGTGCGCTCCGGGGAGTGGGTGCAGCACCCTTGATCATTGTCTTTCCTGTGCCCATCCCCCCAACGACGGGCTGCTTCCAAGCGCCAGCTCCTCCGTTGCCGCCACCTCCGTCACTGCGCGGGCGGTTGGCGCCGCCGATCAGTTCGTCATCACCGCGCCAGGCAAAGCGGGCAGGGAATCCGGCGTGGCGACTGCTCGAGGCAGGGCTTTGTCAGGGTCATTCGGCAATGATTTCATCACGGATTCAGGAAAAAGGGCATTCCCGGCGAGTGCTGGAAGAGACTCCTGAGGAAACGTTGATAAGTGAGAATATGTAAATATTAATCGGCTCTCATATTAGAGTCGGCGGATATCTTTCAGGTCCTTGACTACAACCGAGTATTGAACTAAGGATTTATTCCACGCCAGAGACTATTGGCGTGGTTCCCAATCCTGGGCTGGTAAAATACTAATAAGTTGAGGAGAGGAGTCATGTATACGCCGACCAAGAGATCACTTCTGTCTCTAGTTGTCCTGTTGTTTGTTGCTTCAGCCAGCACATCAAAGGCTGAGGAACCGCCGTGCCCGTTCGACGAAAGCAGGTCGGGACTCTGTGGCTACTACCATTCACAGATAAGTCCCTCCGAGGCCTATATCAAGGCGGTTTTACCGCAAGGTCGTTGGAGTAACCCCTTGCAGCGGCCAGTCATCCTTGATGTGAGGAGTATACCTGAGTACAAGGCGGGTCATCCTGAAGG
>NZ_JAJNAO010000022.1:0-27935 GCF_022227625.1 Ectothiorhodospira variabilis
CTCCACATCCGGCGCGTAACCGAGCGTGGCCAGGTAGATCTCTGTTACCCGCCAAGGGGTGTCCTCTCCCCGCTCGACAGCCTGTGCCGGCCAGCTCACCATCACCAGGGCGAGCACCACAATCGCACACCCCATGCTTCGCGCCCGCACCGCGCGCGCCCAGACACCACCCCGCATGACAACCGCCCCTTCGACGCTCTCCTAGCGCCGTCCTTTCCCCCATTTCGCCCGCACCCAAGGCTGCAAGCCAGTAAAGATCCAACCGCGATTCGGTATACTCCTAGAACAGGATGAGAACCACGTCAAGTTTTCAGGATGGATTTTAGAGACTCAAACCCGCGCGGTAGAGATATCCATAGGTCATGCTCATGAGAGTGGAAGCTATCTTGATACCCCCTTCAAGAGACCTCAATTTACCGGCTAAAGTACTGATTCGGCGCTTAGGCCTCAGCCTCATCGTCGCATTTGGGTGGACATCAGGTTGCTGGCCTGCACAAGCCTTGGGGTACCAAGAGGCCCAAGGGGAACCCCAGGACGCATGGCGGCCAGTGCAGCCGCGAGTCGTTGGTGGGTCGCCAGCCGAGCCGGGGGCCTGGCCCTGGCATGTAGGGTTGGAATTGTCTCAATCGGGCCAGGGTTTTGTTTTGCGTTGTAGCGGCAGCCTGATTGATGAAAGATGGGTACTCACCGCTGCCCACTGCCTGGAGGATATTCGGTCACCCGCACAGGTACGGGTCCGCTACGACACACTGGCACTGGGGGCGGGTGGGCAATTGGCCTATGCTCACACCCTGGAGATCCATCCTGAATACCGGTGGCCCCTGAACGATATCGCTCTGATCGAGCTGACCCATCCAATCTTCCACCCCACCCTCAGCCTGATGGACGAGGAGGATAGTGCGTGGCTCGCACCGACGGGTTTCAAGGCAACGCTGACAGGCTGGGGGTATACCAGCGAAGACGGTGATATGGCAGACCAGCTACAGGAAGTGGAGCTGCCCCTGTGGAACCTGGAGCAATGCGATGCAGCCCACCCTCGTCAGGCAGTGACGGAAGGAATGATCTGTGCTGGCCCCATTGACGGCGGCAAGGATGCTTGCCAGGGGGACAGTGGTGGCCCACTGGTGGTGCCGAGCGCCGATGGCGAATTTTTCCAGCTTGGGCTTGCCAGTTGGGGCGAAGGTTGCGCCCGTCCCGGGAAGCCGGGCGTGTACACACGGGTTCCCCATCACCTGGACTGGGTTCGCCAAATCACGCAGCGCCAGTGGCCTGCCAGCAGCGAAGTCCGGGAAGAGCGGACAGCATGGCAAGTCGCTGAAATTTATGTCGCTCTTCTCCAAAGAGCACCGGACGCGGAAGGACTCTCCTACTGGGCACACCGGATCAACAGTGACCCCGACTGGACGGCGCTCACGGTGGCGCGCTCTTTTTTCAATCATCCATTGGTTGCGCAAACCTACCCGGATGACCTGAACCACGGCACCCTGGTGCGGATGATTTACCAAAACCTGTTCCAGCGTGAGGCCGATGCATTCGGATACGGCTACTGGACCCAGGCTCTCGATCAGGGCGAACTCCAGCGGGAAGATCTTGTACTTGCCATGATCCACGGCGGGTGGGCCAATCCCGACGCCGCAGAGGACATGCGGCGCTTCATGCATCAGGTCCAGACCGGGCTGGCCTTCGCTCGTTATCAGGATCAACTGGACAGGCGTTTCAGCACAATGTCACACGAACATCAGACGTTATTGATCCAGGCCGGCGAGAAGATCCTAGCCGGCCTGGACGGCCATCTATCCACGCTGCAGGCCACCGTGAGCGCCATTCCGGACATGCTGGGGTTCCTGGCACATCCAGAGTCAGCGGACTGATCCCCTTCTCACCTGCTGGGGGATCTTCAATGAATCAGGTATGCATTCCTCACTCAAGTCCTCAAAGGCAATCCAACAACCTCGGAATGCGGGCAATGGCGGCATCCCGTGAAGCCGGATCCGATGTCACCCCTTCCATGACTGCGGTGGTTGCCCGAAGGAAGCACTCCTGTCCCGATGGCGACAATGCTTCATACCGGATGCCTCGTTCGTGGTGGTAATCGGCGAAGGCCATTGCGACATCCGTACGATTACCGAGTCTTGCCATATCCACCGCCGCCTCCGGATTGGCCCACCCCCCATTGATCATGGCAATAATCATGGCATTTCTCGGCATTCGCCCGGAACTCAGCTCCTGCGTCCAGTAACGATTCCCGGCTTCATCCGGCATACGACCGAAGATATTCCAGTACAAGGCCCGCACCAATTCGCCATCATCCATCGTGGGCGGATATTTCTGAGTGACCAACGGCTGGTCAAAAAAGCTCATCGCTACCATCTCCGGGGTCCAGCCGGTGCGTAGGTTATTCAACCAGTATTCCAGCCCCTGGTGATCCGGCGCCCCGCCCATGGTGGCGAGATACACCTCCACCACCTGCCACCGCTGGTCCCGCTGTTCGGGGGGGGTTGCGCGCATTCCCGCAAAATGTGCGGAGACCGTCCTTTCGCGATCCATGGTTACCCGACACACGCCAGAACCCGCGCAGTCGCCGCCCCATCGATCGAAACTTGACTGACCTGTGGGAGCGGGCACCAACTCAACCACCGTACCCTGAGCAAAGCGCGCCGAGCACGCGGGTGCGCAGTCAATGCCCCCCGGTGCACTCCGTACCGAGCCACTCCCGGAGCCCATCACGCTGATGGCGAGAGGATGATCCACCTGATAATCACCCCTACGATACACCACGCCAAAGTCAGCATCCTCTATCCATAGTTCGGGACTGCCCTGCGGACCCATCCGGTCACTTGTCAACGCCACACGAAACAGGGACGACCCCATGTTGCGCCACCAACGCGGATCCTCCTTCGCATATACCACTGCACGGTCATCACCTGTGAATACAGGTGATCCGTAGTAACCATGGGTCTCATCAACCCCAGCAATCTGGCCGGTGGGCACATGCAGGATCGCGACCCAAGACCTATTGGCTCCTTCTTCAAGTATGTCGAATACGAGAAAGTTGTCGCTGGTATGCGATATTGACGGGTACGCAAAGTTCACTCCCGGCATGGGTGGCACAATGACAAAATTCTGACCAGACATCAAATCCAGCCCGGATATGCTCCAGTTAACGAACGATGACCCATCAACCAAATTGATTCGATTCAGCACATCAAAAACCAGGAAACGATTACCGCCGACGAACGTCATTGCATCCGCGTGAATGACCGTATCCAATTGCAGGTGCGCCGAAATAGCATCCGCTCGCAACTCGAAGGTCTCCATGGTCTCGTTAATGAGATCCACGATGCCGATGCGATTTTCCGGTCTACCCGCGGCATCACGAAACACGAAGGCATACATATTCGCATCACGAGACATTGCCACCGAATAGATTTCACCACTCAAGCCTGCGCAAGACTCTGCCCCACGCTCCCCGGTAGATATAAAGCACACATCACTCGTGGAATCTATGAAAGTCACGAAAGAACCGTCTCCTGACACACTGGGCCGATCAAACATTACCGGATAAGCACTCAAGGGCGCGCCATATTGACCATCGTTCAAAGCAGCTTCCTTTCTCCATAACGAGAGTGGCTCAGATGCGTCATATCGCGACACGAATACGGTTGAATCCTCGCCTGAGATCACCGGGCGTTCTGGTGCAGGCGGAGTCGGCGAGCGCCCAAGAATGCCGACCGCATCGAAGGCACTGGCCGTTTTCAAGGCTTCATTTGAGCCACTACCAAAGAGCTCCTCAGCCGACCGAATGGCCGCCGCACGCATGTCAATAAATCGTGACTGTTCAGTCAGGTGGCGACGAATGGAACGAAAAAATATCCTTTCGGCGGAGCCTGCACCAATGGCACCCGGCATACCCTCCGCCAGCAAATAAAACGCATGGCTAACGATCGTGGAGTTCACATGCACGCCACCGAGATTCAGCCGACGATCTTGAGCGCATACTTGGTCCGACACACCCAGGCACATATCGCAGAAATCATCGTAATGTGCCGGGTACGCCTGAATACAATGAGCAGGCAATGAAATACTAATACTTCCCGGCCCATCCAACCGCCGCATCATCGTTTGGGGCAACGCACTGCCCGCGCGCCAATCATTCCGCCCAAACGCATACCGCTCCGCCATTTCACCAAAGATATCAGAGAAAGCCTCGTTAAGGGCTCCGGATTCCTTGAAATACCTTAGATTAGCAGTGTGCGATGTCACCCCATGCATATACTCATGGGCCACCACATCCAGAGATCCTGAAAAGGGCTGATCGTCGCCGAAACCCATCACAAACATGCCGGGATGCCAGAAGGCATTATTGCGCGGGGAAATATTTACAAAGGCAAGAACATGTTTATCACCCTCGCCATCGACAGAGGAGAATCCGTGCACTTCATAAAAATAATCGTAGGTCAGGGACAAATTTCGGGCCGTACTAACGCCAGTCGGCAACCATCCTGAGAAACGGTCATTTGAAGTGATATAGGAAAAACTCATAGAAGGCGATGTATATTCCCCCTTTCCGTCGAGCACAAGGATCACCTGGCCTTTGGAATACATAGGCTTGGTCGCGTCCAGGAGCAGATGGGTACTGCTATTAACTGAAAGCAGATCCAGCGGCTTTTCAACGCCTAGTACACCGATACCACTTCCAATGGACGGCATACCTTGCGGCAGTCCTCCATGAATCAAGCTTTCGACCGTCAACACCTTGCCATCGAGCGCATCAATCACAACCCTCCAGGCTGAGTCGATCGCAATATCGAGATCCATTTTCCAACCGAGGCGGGCCGGCGCATCAATCGGACCATATATGATCAGCTCAGGATGCGTGATCCGTGCCCCAAAGCCATCCTGGATTTCTTTACGTGCAAGATCTCGCGCTTCCCCTTCAGCCAGAATCGGCGAAGTGGCCACGTGGATTGGAGTGGGGATGAATGAGCCATTAAACAAATCCACGTTTCCCGCGGAATCGAGATGGACATTCAGCCGGGTCGGCCAGACCGGGATTCCCTGGTAGCTTTGGGTAAACCGGAAGATCGTTCGGCCCAGATCATCCTGCTGTCGCAGTTCCAGAGCCAATTCGGACCGTGGATCAATAATCCGCAGGTGATCTCGGTACGTTTCAAGGAAGGTCCAGGCAGTGTGCTCAGCCGCGTCGGCTGCGTCTCCAGAGCGCGGGGCAGGGATGGATTCCAACAATGCCCCCCTCTGCCCCTCCGGCAACCGGCGCGCAATTTCCCTCGGAGCACCCATCGGATTGGTGCTCATCTCCAAGCCCTTCAGGTCCCGGGCTCCCTCGCTCCATGTTGCGTTCCCCGGGGCCATCCTGGGCTGTGCATGGAATTCCAATGCATGATGCTTTCTCGAGTTCTTGCCCTGCACCGGCCGTTGAATGGGAGTTTCGTGGACACCCGGGACTTCCTCTGTTGACCACTTCATCTCCCCGCCGCCAGGCTGTACTGGCAAGCTAGCTGGACTGGACACCAGTCCGGCCTTGACATGCTCAATGGACTCCTTGATCACCCGTAGGCGTAAATCATCTGACTCGACCCTCTGCGAGTCTGAGGGCTTTGCAATGGACTGGGCTTCACCGGGATCAAAGGGGATGGCACGAATATCTTCCACCGCAAAAGAGGCGACGAGTGGAAGCGGAATGAAAACGAAAATCAGCGTACTGATGGTAATCCACGGGGATGATACACATCGTTGAAAGGCCCTGTTCATGATCTTGTTCCTCGTTATGCAGCCGCTCCATTGGGATAAATCTGACTCCGGCTGCCTTGCGAACCTTGAACGAAAAGCGTACAAAAACCCAGTCAAGACAAACTGACCACACAAAACCCATTCTCGACGAGGGCCTCAGAGACACCCCAATACTGATGGGATTTTTTGAAGGGCGCGGTCTCGCGAGCCTCTATCCTCAGTGACGTCCACGATGACGGAACGCCCTGCCTGTCGCACACATTCCTGCTGAGCCTGAGTCAAGGCACCGAAGCGAATGCCTCGACTTCGCAGATAACTTGCAAAATTCAAAGACACATCTACCCGGTGTCCAAAACCACGCATCTCAGTCGCGGCAGCCGGATTCGCCCACCCGCCTTCGATCAGGGCAATGATCATTTGATTACGCTGCAACCTGCCAGACTGAAGTTCGGTCAGCCAGTATCGCCGACCTTCCTCGTCCGGCGGCCCTTTGTAAATATTTTGATAAAGAGCGTTTATAAACACATCGTAAGGCTGGCCTGAAGGATATACCGCCTGCACCCCTGGCTGGTCAAAAAAACTCTGGGCGACCGAGAGAGTATCCCAATAGGGCTTATAATCAATTTCGTCGGTCCAATAATCAAGGCCGTCAGCTTCTGGCGCATACCCCAGTGTAGCCACATAGATCTCTGCCACCCTCCATTGTGTTTTATCTCGATCGAATTGGACGTCAGGGGGATCATCCGGCACCGGAGCTTGCAAATTCACTTCAGCTTTCGCCACAAGATTCATGGGTGAAATCGTGAAGTACACCGAACGACCATCAGTAGTCATGTCGACACCGCCGGGAGCCAGAGTACCCAAGGTCGTATTCACCAAGTCCACCACACAGTCCACACGGTCCACGCCAGGACTCACATAGAGAATTGCCGGCCCACCTGAGCACGCCTGCCCCTGGGCGAACGCCCCCACCAGAAAACCGCTGTCAATCTTTGATTCGGACATCCCCATTGACATCAACTGCCTTGAAGGATAGCCCAAGGTCAATTCAGGATACCCAACCCCGGTAGACTTGAAATCCACATGCATCTTGACGATGTAGAATGGTGAGACAAATCCGGCTCCAGGTCGTGATTGCGGGTGATAAACAAGGCTGGCAATCAACGTACCGTCGGGATTCAAAGCCAAACCAGGGCCTTGAGTATCCAAGGGCGGGGGTATGACTGGAGTGGGTAAGGGGAAGCTTGCGACAAGGACGTCCGTGTGGACAGCACTCCCGGTGGCTAACGGGTCGTTTGGAAGCCTCAATCGGCCCACGAACTGAGAGCCGCCAGGCCCCTGCATGCCAGAGAAATACAGCTCCAGTCCATCATGCCCAAGGGATCTCAGTGCAATGTCCCCAAAGATGATATGCGACAACATAGGCAATGTCACATACTCACCCGAGAGCACATTCAGGACTGGCTCATGAGGAAAACCGTGCACAGCAATATTCAGAAAAAACCTGGAATCCAATGTCACAGGATCTATGACATAAAGGCCACCACGTTTTTCCAGTCCCCATATGACACCACGCTCCGAGTCTTCAACCAAACGGATACTCCCGAATAAATTCGGGTTATAGGCCAGCCGGCGTCCCTGGGAATCGAATCGGTATAAACCGCCGTCACCCAGCAACGAGAGGGAATGAACATAAACGTCACCCTCTTGGTTGACCATCACACTTTGTGGGAATGTAATGTCGGCAAACCGCGTTAGCGTTGCGCTGGAAGCGAGGGGAACATAACAAACAATAAGGATGATAAATAATAAAGGATAACGCGCATGCGCCCCCAGGATACGCGGAGAAATCCGTTTTCCAGCCAGGACACAGGCAAAAAGGTTTACAGCTCCACGAAAGGACGCCTTCATGACGTACCGCTCCCGGGTAAGCCAAGACGAATCGAGACCTCAAACGAGCCTCACCAAAGCCCTGCGTTTAGTATGTCTTTTAGACGGTGCCCGGCGATTATTCAAGGAAAAATACGTGACGGGTATCCCAGATTAGTAGAAGGATCACTTCTTTGCGACCAAGGCAAAGTCCCGTGGACCGTAAAACAAGGTGTTAAATCGATGCGGTAGGTTACCTTGTTCCTGGATATGATGCTCAGAAGCCACCGGGTTCAAACGCAGGGTCTCGATATCAGTAAAGCCTACGTGCGCAAGCGTGAAAGCCATCACCTCGGGCAAAAGAGGCTTCTGATGCGTCGGATCCGCGTAGAAGTGGCAGGCACCCACGGAGAGATTCTCCGGATTGGGTGTTTCAAAAATGAACACCCCTCCAGGCACCAGAACACGATGGGCTTCTTCAAGAAGTTGTAATAGCGTTTCAAATGGCAGATGTTCAAGCAGGTGAAAGGCCGTAATCGCTCCAAGACTGGCATTTGGCAATCCGGCAAGGTACTCCACAGCCGAGGCACGTGTGACCAAAAGCCCCTGGGCCTCTGCTCTAACCAAAGCATCCGGGTGTGTGTCCACTCCTCGAGCGGAAATACCCGTCTCGGCAAGGAGTGAAAGCCAATCCCCGCGACCGCAGCCCAGGTCCAGCAATGGCGAGGTCGGCTGCACCGGTGCATTCACTATGTAAGGCAAGTAAACCCGCAAACGCTCCCGAATGACCTCAGGCGGCCCCCGAAACGCGTCTTCAAAGGCCTGATACCAGCCCATCAGCCTTTTCTGATCTCCTCCATCTACGTGATGGGCTTTCATCAGGATGGCCAACTCGTGTCTCAGGCGGGGCAGATGATAGACACCAGAAAGGATATCGATTGCTTTCCTGACTCCAGGTATGCGACGCAACTGCCTCACCAGGCGCTTTGCCACCCCTGATCCTGACCATTTCTCCGGCACAGTCGCTGCGGCGGTTGCGGCAACCGCCTCGTCAGGATGACGGCTGTCCTCGAGACGAGCACCCAATACATCAATGACACGCTGTCGCTCCAAGGGCCTTCTGGCCGCCAGCGCAAACAAGGATGGCGCATCCCGCCAATCACTCTTTGAAAACCGCTTTTGCAGACTTCCTGCGGGATTATGATGATCCGCCCCCCATAAAAGGACATGCTCAAAATGCGAAGCCAACTGCTTTCGCATGCCTGTTGGCGTTTGCTCATTGATATGCATTTGCAATTCGTAGGGACTACGTGGCTCGCTAGGCAGGCTCTCGCCCTTTAGTTCAGCCTCTCGTCGGCGTCGCGGATAGCCAAATCGATAAAACCAGTGATTCGGGAAGGTATGAATGGCAAATAGGCCATCAGGTTTCAGATGACGCCGGACGAGACTGTAGAGCTCATCCAACTCCTGCGGAGCAAGGTGCTCAATCAGGTCCGAGGCCAGAACAAGGTCATACCCCCCCTGATACACCTTTGGATCGGTTACTGACCCACACACGAAATGAGTATTCTGTCGGAGGCTTGGCTCTCCCTCGAAGCAAGCCTCGGCCAGCTCGATGGCCTGAGGCGAATAGTCCACTGCGTCCACAAGACACC
The DNA here is from genome assembly GCF_022227625.1 of Ectothiorhodospira variabilis. Taxonomy (NCBI): domain Bacteria; kingdom Pseudomonadati; phylum Pseudomonadota; class Gammaproteobacteria; order Chromatiales; family Ectothiorhodospiraceae; genus Ectothiorhodospira; species Ectothiorhodospira variabilis. Next base: position 9,276 of record NZ_JAJNAO010000022.1, read on the forward strand.
CTTGAGCCGCAAAATATCGTGCGATCTCCCCCCGCCCGCAGCCCAGGTCCAACACCCTGACTTGGCTTGCGCCGAGCTTCAGGGCACCCAGCCGGGCCATGCACTCCAGGCGAATATCCAATACCTTGCCGCCGGATTGCTTGTAGGTCTCATAACCTCCACAGTCCTCCAGAAAGTACTCCGCCGTATAGGCGCCACGAACGCTGGCGCTTGTCACGGCGCCATTCTCACTGGACTGCTTCATTCAAATGCACCCCTTAATCCCACAAGACTGGAGCCGTCTTTTCAAACAAGACCATGCAAAACGCGCCATGCTAGGGGAAAACATGGGTAATATCAAATGATAATCAAGAGAAAAGCACCTAATGGACACCACCTCCCTGAGGTTTCCATGGCAAAAATTCAGAAGTCGCTTGTGAATTCCTGGTCCAAGGACGTGGTCCCCATGAGCATCCGGTGCTCAGGCCTCTTGACCCGAGATGCGGCCCTGCTGACCTGCGATCAATAGACCACCAAGGATGATGATTGCTGGCCAATGCGATAGACATCCACGTTATAGTGGCCTCAGCGCCCCCCCGACATTTCGCGTGGGGTTCCCTTAAGGATCTGCAACAAGTCGAACGGCGGCGGAATGAGCAAAGTCGATGTCACCCTCTCCCACAATGTCATGATCCCTTCCGGATCTAAAATCCACAATACCCAACGTTCTCTGGCCTGCGGCATTTAGCGTAGGTGAACGCCCCCATACGATTGGGAAATTCTCACCGAACGTCGGGAATGCGAGCCAATTAAGGGTTGGCGTTAAGTAATTCCCCTCGCACACATCCGCACCATATTGCTGAGGCTGGCCGCTGGAGCAATACACTAAAGTATTTAGCTCCTCAACCGTTGGTAATCTGTAACGATCGTGCCTGGTGTCTAGCGCCTCCCGGGCCAGAAGCAATTGGGGGTTACCAAGACATTGACTACCATCCCACGATTGACCAAGCAGGCAGCGATGCCATAAGAGCCCGGTCCGGACATCTCGCACCCGGTCCCCCATAGGGAGAAAACGGCCGTCCACTATGTGGTCGTAGGCCACGCCGACATCGAGATAATATTTGCTTTTCTGGCCAGGGTACAGATCTTGAACAGCCAAATAGTAGACGCCTGTTGAAACCGGATATTGTAAATTGAAATGCCTCGCCCAGTTCCCTGTTCTTTTGAGGATCATGCCGTCTTCATCCATAAGTGTCCCACGCGTCTGGGTTGCACCCCACGGATCTCTTGCTCTCGTGCGTAATGTTAATTCCCCAGGCGCGTCCACTTCGATCTTGAAAACATCAATATCGTTTGGGTAGTCGATTGCCCCCACTATGGTTGAATTGAGCGGCACCGGAGTCGCGTCGGCAATCGTGTTACCGTGATCATCCTCTGGCCGGTAGCCGCATCGTGAATTTCCGAGATTAACCAACTTACGGATCCCCTGAAGCTCCATCTCGAAGCCGATAGAGCCGTCATATTCGACGCCATAGCGCAATGAACTGTTTGAATCGTCTGACTCAACATTGGATAGCTCTATCGTTTCCGGGAAAACTGCGTATAACTTATTGGACTCAATAAAGTTAAATGTTCTGCCGCCAGAGGTGTACTCTAACAGATGGTCTTGTGCGTCTTGATCACGGTAGACAACATGAAGCTTTATTTCTCCCCAGTCGCGGCCACCCCACCACGCTGTCTGCAATAGCATAATCGGGAGGTGGAGTTCCGGATTATGCGGGAACTCCACGCATTCAAGCCTTATGGAGGGTAGAAATCTTGTGGCCTGAAGGAGTCTGATAATGGTTTGAGAGAAGTCGTTTATTGGAGTTGCGGTTGACCAGATGATATCATTTAGTAGATTGCTCGTGATGCTTATAAAATGCTCTCGCTCCAAGCTGGCCGGGTGGTCATCATTTAGCAACCCCTCTCTCAAATCACCTAGTTCATAGACAAGAAAATCATTCAATACCGTGGCGGTGAGGTCGTGAGGGTTTGCCGTGAGAGTGGATAGGCGATCCCTTGAGAAGGAGGCATAATCCTGAATATTGCCACTGTGAATATTCTGGATTAGTTCTCTTCCAATTTGATGGAAGTGTTCTTGCTGCATTAAAGACAGACTCGTATAGGAGATTCCTAGTTTTGTCTGTACATCGGCGAAAGTCGCCGCCCCCCTCACCTTGTTGCCGAATATGCGCATATCGTCCGCTGCATTCGGGTTCTGCCATCCCGCATTGATAAGGGCGATAATGAGCTTGTCACGCGTGATTAGTTGACTTGCAAGTTCTTGTTCCCAGTATTCAAGAGCAGGCTGTTCCGGGGGTCTCCCAAAAACGTTGTCATAAACTGCCTTTACAAAATCCGCTGCGGATTGTTGGGAGGGATATGCTTGCTTGACCAAGGGCTGATCGAAAAAACTTTGGGCGACAGTCTCCGGCGTCCAAGCGGGCTCTTGGTGAATCATTTGTACCCAATATTGTATCCCTTCAGCATCCGGCGCGCGCCCCAGTGTCGCTACATAGATTTCGGTTACTTGCCACCAAAGGTTTTCTCGCTCAGGCAGGTTGCTTGCTGAAACAGCACTCGAGAAAAGATACATGAAGAGCGATGACGCCAGCGCGATAGCATTCGCTTTACGTGTGCCCATGACACTTAACTCCTATGGCTTGATGCATACCTGCAACAATAGACCACCGCCTCATAATCAGGCATGGGCACCCCAAACACCTGCATACACTTCCATGACTTGCTCGCGCATTCCGTATGATTCTGGTCTTGGCATGGATAGACTCCAGAGTAGATTATTGACGAGACGGGCGGATCAGGTAGCTTGGGCGCCCCTTGATCTCCTCGTATATGCGAGAAAGATAATGGCCGACGATGCCCAGCGCGAGCAGCGTCATGCCCCCCAAGGCGCTGACCAGCACGATCACCGTGGTAAATCCATCCAGTGCCTGTCCACTCAACTTCAGGAACAGGCTGTGCAATCCCACCGCAGAGCCTGCGACCAGTGTGAGCAAGCCAAGCCCGGCGACCAATCGCAGGGGCAACGCCGAAAAGCTGGTCAGGTTGGTCACTGCGTAACGCAGCAACCCGAGGGTACTCCAACGACTTTGGCCGGAAGACCTTGGGGGCACGGAAAATGGGATACTCGCGCTTGGGTAGGCCGCCCAGCTGACCAGCCCTCTGAAGAATCGTTGTCGCTCCGGCCAGGATAAATAAGCGTCCACGACCTCGCGATCCAGCAGTTTGTAGTCACACTGGCCCGACAGGTCGATCCCAGCCATCCTGCGAAAGAGCCAATAGAACAAGCGCGCGCTCCAATCCGACCCCCAGCGCCGCTCAGGCGGACGCGTGCGCACGGCATGCACCACGGGCAAGCCGGCGCACCACAGCCTGACCATCTCCGGAATGAGCTCCGGGGGATGCTGAAGATCTGCGTCCAGAAGGATGACCGCATCCCCTTCGGCATGCTCCAGACCGGCCTGAATGGCCGCCTCCTTCCCAAAATTTCGGGTAAACGACAACACGCGAACCGCCTCCCCTTCCTGGGCCAGCGCCAAAGCCTGCGTGGCAGTCTCATCGGTGGAGCCATCATCAACAACGAGGAGCTCGTATCGCACGTTTTGCGCCTTGCGTGCCTCAGAAAGGATGGTGCGCAAGCTTTGGGAAATGTGCGCACCCTCGTTGTGTGCCGGCACAATCAGACTCACACATTGCTGCATGGGAACTCCATCACCTTGAATCAAACGCCCAGAAACGGGCGGCAAAATAAACAAGCAAAGGTACCGCCAGCGTGGCGACCACGATGGCCAGGAAACCGTCCAGCAAACCACTGAACACCACCCCTCCCAGGAGTAGGTTGTTTAGCGCAAACCCTCCCAGAGCCACCAGCGCAAAGCGGTGCAAACTGGATTTCCTGGCTACGAAGGTGAGCCGACTGTGGCCGAGATAGGACACGACGAAAGCCACGACAAAGGCCAAGGCATTGGCGACGAACACTGAGTGATCGGATAGTGACAGCACCAACCAAGCGACGCCCAAGTGTGTGGCAGTTGCACTGGCCCCCACCAGTGCGAAAAAAGTGAGCGAGCGCATCTCCCGAACAACGCGATCCTTAAGGCGTGCAAACATGACCGCCCGAAAAAGGAGTGCACCGTTGTTCGACCTGGGTGCCAAATCTGCTGACCAGTTCCGTCTCATCGATGTAATCATCCAGAAACACGTACAAACTCCCATCCATCAGTCCCTCCGCCAAAACAGACTCCTTGTCCACGCAGTTGCCCACCCCACGAGCGATAAGGCCGGTGTTGAAAGGTGTCGCACTAAAGGCGGCCAGACGCTGAAGGGGAACGATGTCCTCGAAGGCATGAGCACCACAACCAAAGGCTGGGAAAAGATAAATACGCTCAGCGCGCTCGGCCTGGTGCTGCCACCAGCTGTCGTTCATCTGCATGGGGGCTTCCAAGGCCGCCGCCTCCCTGGTCATGCCACGCAATGGGGCTGTATCAGCAACCTGAACCACGACGAGACCAGCCAGCAACACCCGCCCCAGACTTGGCCCCCGCAACGCACTCAGCCCCAGAACCATGCATAGCACCAGCAGATAACCCACCGGCCAAAAAAACCTGCCACTGGCACGAAACTGTTCAGCCAGGGGCATCATCCACTGCGGCAATGAAATCTCCCACAGCCCAATGCCGGCGGCAAAGGCCTTGTTCGAAATGGCATACAACGTAAAACCCACCATCAGCAGAAACAAGCCGGCGTGGCGCCGAACAAGCGAGGGTAAACGCCGCCATTGCGTCATCACAACGATGAGGAGTCCGACGATGACCCCCAGGCCCAAGTGATTGTACCCCTCAAACTGGCCACCGGTGGCATCATAGGGAACGGGCCAGGTACCATACAGCCCGCTCTGATCCTGCAGGGACGGCATGTCCAGGAAGTGCCCACCGATGAGCGGTGCCACCAGGTTCATCGAGTTGAACCCGAACCCCCCACCACCACTCAATTGCCCGACCCCATGGGTCAGATAGCCGCCCGCCCACATGATGAAGATGACTGGAGCCAATGCACCCAACAAGACAACGGCTTGCGCGCTCATCCCGTGATCGCATAGCCGAGCCCGGTCCACCAGGCCTACCATGAAGATCGGCACCACCATCGCGAGCAGATACGGATGAACCAACAACGCTACACAGGCGAGCATAGCCAGCGAGAGCATCAGACTCCGATTACTTATTGCACCCGGCCTCGTCATGAGAAAGTACAATGCCAGCGCAATGAGGATCGCAGCATGAAACGTCAGAGCCGCATGGGCATGAACTCTGAAAAGCATAGCCGGGGATAGCAGGAAGAGAACCACCGCCAAGGGCAGCATCACACGATCCCGCACCCCCATCAAATGCAGCAACCAGGCCGCTGCGACACCCTGCAGCACATAACTGAACGCCAGCCAGTAGCCAAAGTAATGGAAATCAGGCGGCAGTAGATCCGCGAACATCTTGGTGGGAACGGCCACCAACGGAATGACGTCGGCAAACGCGGCATTGATACCTTCAGGGTAATTCAGATGCCGCGTGTACAGTATGGGAACGTGCCAATCATCATTAAGATAAGCTCGCAGCGCCGAAACGTGGGCGCCCGGATCCCCAATCCACCAGAGCCCCGACGTACCGGCCAGATGATTGATGGGTAACAGCCACACTACATACACGGCGCCAATACTTGCTCCCCAAGCCAGCGCCCACTTCGGCGAGATTCCTACATTTCCGACCACTGTCCGTTCTCTGGCATGACCATTCCGAGTTGCCCGTCTCGCTCAATGGAAGACTGACTGGGAGGCGGGACACTCCCGGCAGGCGTCTCGGTAGTCAAGTCCACAGTACTTGCGCATCCAGCCAACAAGGCCATCAAAAAATACAACGGACTGAATGCTCTCATCATTTTGCTTCACGCACTTCAATGTAGTAATAACGGGGCTCAACGATGGTCGCCGACGCTTCGGTATAGCTATTCACGGACTGCGGCGGCAGGTGGAGACGCTGCCAAGCGGTCGGGCCTTCGACGGGTGCCTGCTGCGCATCGAAAAACTGCACACGTGATTCGATCGTAAGTGGTGAATCCGTGCGATTTCTAAAGGTGGCCCACACCTCTAGTGTATCGGTGGGGGTTCGTCTTGAGTTGGTGCGTTCAACAGCAATCTTACTCAAATGCGTATTTTCTTGACGGTCATTACGAAATATAGAGAGCCAGTCCGGGGCATCCGTAACGGTCCTGCGACTCGCGGAACTTTGTAGATTTTTATCAATAATTGCCACCGAATTCATATTAATCCGAGCACTCGGCGCATCGGGGTGTCTCACATGAACGCCAGGCGCGGGGCCTTCATCGACGTCAGTGATAGTGCTGGTACATCCCGATAGCAACATCATCGGTAGAACGGTTACGGCCACGAGCATCCGCATGCTTAATCCTCCTCCCAAAACATTATTGCGCTAGGGTTTCAGGTGAACGGATCCACCCAAACCGATTACCCTGGCGGTCCATGTGAAGCAGGACTTGCTGGATCGATCCGATGGGCGCACCCCGTGGGTTCAGGAAACGCACATTGAGCTCAGCTTCATTCTCATCGCACATTGCCAGGTGAACCCGGTCGGGCAAGTTATCCCAGGTTCTTGTGTCTGCGCGAGGGTTCATTCTCTGTGCCACCAACATGCTTGAAAGGCCTACAGCACTGAGGGCGGCGGCCCCACCTCGTATTTCCGACATTTGACCCTGAAGCAGGGGGGATAAGAGCGTGACGGTCGTCCCTGCATCTGCGACCGTGCTACCCACATCATCCACTCGCCCCTTCAGCACTGCCTGCCCCTTGAGTATGTGATCAACAGGGCGTCCTCCGCGCGTCTTTGCTTGCCACGCAATATCCTCAATGGGGAACATATTGTCCCAACTTCCATCTCTCTGGAGTGCCACCTTATCTGCCTCGAAACCACGGCCTCTAAACAGTTTCAATTGGTACTGTCCAACGCCATCGGCAAGTTTTCGTGGCGCAGTGCCCGTCTCTACAATTACCAGGCAATCCGAATCCGCGGCAGGCAGGGGGAGAGCGGGACGGTGAGCCCTGGCCTCTTCAAAAGAGTCGCGCGCCAGCTCCGTATCACCCAAGAGGTGCGACGCCCAACCTTCAAGAAACATCAAGAGCGCGAAATCCGCCCGATACTGGAGCTCCTCCGCAAATGCGTCCTGAAGCACCCCGCTTCGGAAACTAGCCCTGGCGTTTTGATAATCCGCCTCCCGCAGGTAAAGCAACCCCCTGTAGTAATATGCCATTGCCCTTTCATAAGGCTCACCACGGAAGTCTTTCATTCCCTCTTCGTACCACAAGCGCCGTGCTTGCTTCGCTTGCTCGGTGGTGCCAAACTCACTTTCGATATGCGCTAACACTACGTCAAATGAGTTAGCGGCGATTTGATACTCGCCATGACCCATCGCCTCAAGCCCCAGCCGCATCTGGTACAACACTTGGCTACTGGGGTCGCCTGCCAACACCGCCTTGTAGTGGGCCTGTAGCGGTTCCGGCTTATCTTCCAACTTCGCGAGTGTTCCTGGATCGAGATCTTTGTCCCCCGAATCGCGCATCGCTTGATGATGGGCGGACGCCGAGCATGCCACCAGGATAAGACAGACAGAAAAGACCAAAAGGAGTTGAGCAGCCCTATTACCGATAGATAATATCATCCTGCGCGCTCCTGCGGTAATCGTACATGCCGGTCCACACAATATTTGAAGTCTCAAGATCGACCATTTCGAAGATAAACTGATGATACCGCGAAACCTTGCCTTGGCTTGCGTCGACGGCATCAATTGAGGTGATGCGCCCCCCAAGCCTATAGTCAGCACCCGAAGGCAACGCCGACTGACCGCTGCCATGAGATACCTCATTTTCGCGCTTTAGCCTGCGTTCCTCGGCCACCATATCGGAATAATGGCGCCCGACAAAGACGATACGACCGTTGGCAGCTCGGTTGAGCTCAACCCTCAGACGATCAGTGATGATATTGCGGTTTATCCTGGAGGAACTCTCATTCCGCAGGTAGTCGGCATCGACTATCACCCTTGCGGGAGGAACCTGACCAGCTACACTTGGGTTCGATAGCATGTCACGCATCATGCGATCTGTCATGCTAATAATATCCTGTGACTCAATTCCAATTCCGGTTATCGACCCCGGGCTTGAGGCATCTTCGTAAGTAGATGCTTGACCTTCGTTGCTATTGACCCTTGTAGTTTGGTGCGTGGTACAGCCCAGCGACAATGCCAGGATGGCAACGACTAACGTTGATCTAGTCCAGTTCATAGATGCGCCCCACCATATCCACCGCATCAACGTCTAGCCGCCCGAGTTAAGGCACGCTGGTAATTATCTCGGAACTCCGGATAGATCTCACCTGTGAGTTCAACGGCTTCCTCGTAATGTTCATGGTCAGAATGGACCACATACATCCAAACTGCCAAATCCTTCACATCATCAAAAGAAAGGTCAGAGCTATCTTTTATGTGATCCCAGCCGCCGGCTAGATTGATGGCCGCTTGCCTACCTACTTCGTCTCCAACACGACGCCCCAACCAACCACCAATGAATGGGACTCGTTGCATTGCATCCTGGCCCACCGCTGTGCCGACTGCCCGACCAGTCGCAGCTCCAAATCTTACATTAACTGCATCTGAAACCCATTCGGCCAATATCCCATCTGACGTATAAGGCGACATAAACTCCCCTGAATTATTTTGTATTGGTTGAGGGGCCGCGAGTTCGTCAGGCTGTGGAATAGTCGCACAGGCCACCAGAAAGAGCGGCAAAAGGACCAGGATGGGAAACTTCGCGACGGTTGGCGTTCCGAAAAATTGGATGAAATTCATAATGACTGCGTCCTGATACGTGTTTGTTCATTGATTATCGATGCCGCTTGCACAAATACTCATAGAGGCAAGCTAGTGGCGCAGAGACACAAGCGAGATATTCATGCCCATGGCTCGCCCGAGATCTTCGGTACAAAGCTTAACGGGCGTGGCGCCCGCCTGCACCCCAGATTCACCCGGCGCTTTTGACGTGGGTCATACGTACCTGTAAGGATTTTCCTACAAGGTCGAAACTGTGGGCCTTTAGCCGAAATGCTGATTACTGGTGTTTATCAGATAAGGCCCTGACCGGCATTTAAGGTGACTTAGAGGGCCGGTTTTTTCATACACCCCAACAGGCGGGGCGGTAGATTTCTGCGACACGGCACAGGGTGGGCAATTCCCTCACCCCGCTGCGGCCGCTGGAGCGCACTCATGGCACTAACTCCCGGCAACCGGAGACAGAGGACTGCCCGAACTGGCCTGTGTAGCTTCCTGTGATCTGGCCGTCACCCTGTATCTGGGCCTGGATAGAACCGACTTCAGTTTGCAAGGAAAACTGGCCCGAGGAAAAGTCACCCGAAACGGTGAATATTTCTGAACCCGGATTCATGAGCCAGCGATTCACCGAGAAGCCCTCGCCGGCAACCTCTCCCGCGGGCGTCACTGTAACGCGCAAAAGCCCGATATCGGCGTCTTCCCCGGCCGATGAGCCTTGCGAGAGTGTGTCGTAGGCCAGTAGGTAGCTGGTAGATCCCGGGCCGTTTACGTCACCCATGCTCTCCTTGGCCAGGTCGTAAGTACCTTCGTACCACCCTTCCACCCAAGTGCCAGAGAACCAGCCATCCGGGCTGACAATGCCCTGGAAGTATCCGCCAAGAGAAGCCACGCCGAAAGAAGCAAAGGCATCTGGACCGGGGACCACGCTCCCGGACACCACTTGGCGAGCCCCCGTATCCGTGTTTTCCGCAGCCCCAAGGACCTTGCCATCGAACAGCAGGACAGCCGCGCGCCCCCTGTAATCCCCCGTATATCGACCTTGATAAGCGCCAGTGTAGGCACAGAAAAAGGAAGTACTTAAATGATGTGCCGCTTGCTCACGCCCAGGCAAGGAAACCTGCTCGTAATCATCCGTCGCTTCGAGCTCCTGCCGAATTCGTTCGGCCTGGCCCTCAAATTCCTCCGTTCCAAAAGCCAAACCTCCCCATCCCTGGGCCAAATGGATTACCCAAGGGCTGATTTGGATTCCATTGCTGAGATCACCATCGCTATCCAGCATCATCAGCAATCGCACACGATCCTGCACGCGTGGATCGTCAGGTGAACTACCGTCCACGAGAGACATGGGCGTGATCACCCTTTCTCCTCTGGCCGAACCTAAGGTGATAGATCCCAAGCGGAATTCGACATCCTCGCCTTCCTGATAAAAGAAACGGCCATCTTCCGAAGTCACTCCCTGCACGGTCGGAGTTGAATATTCCAGTCCACTCACCTGTGTATCAATAAAAAAACCGACCTGACTGTCCAACCGAGCCAGCAGTGCGGGTATCTGAGCGATGGCCGTCTCGACAGTGCCCGCATCCGCTGTTACAGCTGCAATCACTTCGCGCCCTGCCACGCGGAACCTTTCCTGCTTGTCCGCGGACAATTCATCGTAGTTCAGGCCTTCTACGACTTGCTGTTCCATAAAGGCCTGAGCAACCCTTACCCGGTTGCCGAAGCGAACCATGTCCTGCTCAGCATCCGGGTTACCCCATCCCCCCTCAATCATCGCAATAATCATCTCATTACGGTCGATACGGCCGCTCTCCAATGCCTCGATCCAATAGGCCAGCCCCTCAGCATCTGCTGAGCGGTCGAAGAGATTCTGATAAAGGGATTCAATCAGCGGGCCATGACCCAGTGATTCGGGGTAAGCCTCCTGAATCAGGGGCTGGTCGAAAAAGCTTTGCGCTACGGTGGTGGGCGTCCAGAGCGGATCGGTATCAATATTCTGCACCCAATACGCTACACCCTCCGCGTTCGGCGCGTAGCCTAAAGTGGCGAGATAGATCTCCGTGACTCGCCAAGGGGTATTCTCTTCTCTCTCAGCGGCATGGACCGCAACTCCCACCACCAGCAGTAGCGGAACCAATAGGATACACCCTATCACCCGACCCAAAGTCTCGCCAGCCACAGGCAACCCTCCCCCGTTAATCCATTATTCTAATCAAATGGAATCCGTAACCGCGAATACCGTATTCCTCGGTCAAGTTTAACTTATTACCTCCCGAGAGGTCCGCTGACCAAATATCATCATCCACGCGATAAAAGATTTGCGAATCACTTGCCCATCCGGTTGGTACGCGATAGGTCATTGAACGAGGAAAGATATCTATTTGAGACTCTCCATCCGGCCACTCAATGTATGAGGCACCACGCCCCCGAGAAGAAGCCGCTCTCATGTAAAGCAAGACCTTTGTCCCATCAGGTGACATGCTGACGACACTTTCTCCCGAGCTGGTATTACTGGTAAGGGGCGTCGCAACCCCATCGCGATATACCCAATTATTGTGTTGGCCTTGAAAGTCCGACCACACCCGCGTGTCGGAAAAAAGGATCTCATCCTCAGCAGCCCAAATGAACGCCGTTTTGTGTGTATTCGTGCCGCGCGGTTCACTTCGACCGAAAACCCGGGTGACCTCTTTCGAGTCAATATCCTTGATAAAAACTTCGTTGATATTCCGTCCCTGATCTCGGTCCCCTTTGGCAAAAATCACTTGGGTGCCATCTGGCGAGAATGCAAAAGCGCCGACCGGAATATCACTTAAACGCTCTTTATTGTCTCCGTCCCGATCCATCAGGTAGATTCTCCCATCATCACGCGACGGCCCCTCGAGCAATCGGAAAGCGATCCTATCGATCGCGGGAACATACTCGATGCTGCCGCTCGCTCTTCTGTCTCCACGCAGATCCGTCAGGACCGATACGGGCCCCAGTCTCCCTTCATTCCAGGGCGCAATTGCCACGTTATTGGCATCGTCGTCTTCAGAAATCCATAAAGCCCAGCTTGCGCCCGTACTCGGGTCGGCTGCCTCCAGTCGGACTTGCTGCACATCCAGTCGCGAGGCGTACCCTTGGTCATCAACAAACTCCAGCACCACGTAATAGTCAACGTCACGATCCAGGTCGCCGATCGTCGCCCCACTGACCACATCCGCCATCATCCGGCCCTCGGTGCAGGAGGTGTAATTGCGGACATCGCAATCGGCGTCACGGGACACAAAAACGTTGTACGTCCAGCCCGAACGCTGATCCCAGCGCATGGTCACCTGGCCTTGAGAAGGATGGGTATGAAGCTCCGGGGATGGCGGCGTGGGTTGCATCCCATCTATCAGCTCCTTTATTTCTCTCTCAGATAGACGCCGATTGTATATTTTTATTTCGTCAATTAGTCCATCAAAGAAACTATCATGACCTTCCCCATAGGCACCTAGAGTGGCCCTTGTTGTCGTCGGGATGCCGCCCGCCATCTCGCCCACTCGGGCTCCGTCAACATAGAAGCTGGCTTTCTCTTCATCCCAAGCTAAAACTGCGTGATGCCAAGCGCCTTGTTCTATTGGAACTTCACCGAGGACAGATGCAAGGAACCGAGATCTCACTGTAAAGCCTGGAAGGACTTCAATATAGAGACGAGTCCCAGCGGGTCTTGCAAAATTCGCGGCAGCGAATACATTGCTTCGATCTATCGCGGAATTCGCCTTAAACCATATACCAATGGTGCCCTGTGATGCGTCAATCGCGCTATCCGGCACGTTAATGAATGCGTCGACGCCGTTAAACCGATATGATGAATCTGGAGATCCGAGCCTGCCCGGCGCCAAAACAGCATTGACAACGTGCCCGTGGTGCCCATTACCACTCATATCCTGGGCGGACCCGTTGAACGAATAATACAGGTTAAGTCCATCAATTTCTCGGAGAGACTCGTCTTCAACCACTTCAACTGTAATGAGAGGCTTATCCAGGCGTGAAAGTCCCGGGGCCGACATGAACGTAAATCGAATGACACTGGAATCCGAAGTAATCCCCGGCAAAAGGTGATCGATCAACTCAAGTGCCAACTCATTTTGTACAGATTCGAACTTGTCATCTGCCGCCGTTTCGATTGCATCCGTGATCGTAAGGATATTGCCCGTTTTCTTGAGACTGCTTTTAGCGGCCAGTATCCCGTCCACGCTCTTGATCAATGAGGGAAGCCCATCAGTACGGATATCCCCATAAGTCATTTCAAAGACGAGGCCTTCTTCCAAGGAGAAAGAGTCAAACGACTCGTACACAAAATTGGCAACTTTAACCACCTCCAGAAGCCCTTGTGCAATCTTGGTAACCTTATACACCTTATAAGCTTTCACCCCTAAGGCCACGGCGGCGCCGATTGTAAAAACAGCACGCGGCTCCACCGAGCTCAGATTATTCAAGTCAACTCGATAATATGTTGGAAGGAATTCATCATGCGGATCTGTGGCACGTATTTCGACAAGCCCACGCTCTTGATGGTAATCCACGGTCCAACCCGATAACGGCTGATCGTCCTCATCTCTAAGTTCAACCTTGATGTCGCGATCAAACGACACCGTATCAACCATCTGGCGCCCATTCTCATTGGTTGACACGATGATGTTGTATTCTTCCTCGTGCCTTTGTAGGGCTTGGCCACCAGTAAAGGCCTTAAGCAAGCCGGGGATGCGCTCCTTGCCCATCACGTAGTCGCCGGGATCAGCCCCAACGCCAGCCACGACATCCCGACCTGCCTGCCGAAAGGCCCGTTGGTCGGAAGGGCTCAATGTGCCGTACTGAATGCCATGCTCATTCTGGTAGTCCAGAAATCTCAGAGCCACACGCACACGATTGCCAAACCGTGCCATGTCCTGCTCCGCGTCGGGATTGCCCCAGCCCCCATCGATCAGCGCAATGATCATCTCATTGCGCTGGACTCGACCCGTCTCCAGGGCCTCCAGCCAGTAGGCCCGCCCTTCAGCATCCGCCGGTCGGTCGAACAGGTTCTCGTAGAGGGATTCAATCAGCGGGCCGTGGCCCAGGGACTCGGGGTAGGCTTCCTGCACCAAGGGCTGGTCAAAGAAGCTCTGCGCGACAGTGGTGGGGGTCCAGCTCGGGTCGCTGCGGATGTTCTCCACCCAGTAATCCACGCCCTCCACATCCGGCGCGTAGCCCAGAGTCGCCAGGTAGATCTCTGTTACCCGCCACGGGGTATCGTCTCCCCGTTCGAGGGTATGGGCCGGCAAGCTCACCAGCGTCAGGGCGAGCGTCAGAATCACACGCCCCATCATACGCGCCAGAGTCCCGCGCGCCACGGTCATCGTCCCCATAACTGCCCTCCCCCAGCACCCCTCCGGGTGCGATCCCTTGTCGCCCTTGGTTATCCCCACCCTACGGTGAGCGAATAAAGCCCCTACAATCCGCAGGCAATACGTTTAGCCCAAAATGAGAACTGCGTCAAGGTTTGAGCCCAGCCGCTGAGGATGGCCGCCCGCCCGTCGAGCAGAAAACATCCCGTTTTCTTCGTGGATTCGACCCGTCGGGGTCAGATCCTGTTCGGGCCCTACCCTACTGGAGCAAACGCGAGGTCAGCCCCGAAGGGGGGACAGGGAGCATCATCGGCGGCGGCGCGGCGTGTGGCGGATTAACGCAGGGCTTCAGCCTACAGGACTTGCCCCTTGCGCCCAAGAATTGCCTAATGATCCTTCTTAGCGTGCCATGAACAGCTCGACGGGGCCGGGGATCCGCAGGAAAGCTATGAGCTGGCCCAGGTGGCGGAGTTCACCCAGTGCTACCGGCAACGGCTGGCGAGCTTGAGCTGGTTCATCGGGATGGAAGACCTCTGATAGGGCTGGACGTACCACCCCATCCGCTCTTCTTTGTTGACGACGTGCGCACAAATGGCGCACACTTGACAAAGTAAACATCCGGAGGCCGCTATGCCAACTCCTGCCAAAGACACCCGCCTGCACATCCGCTGCGATCAGGAGGTGCGCCGCTTGCTCGACAAAGCTGCGGCCTACGTCCATATGAGCGTGTCTGAATTTGTGCTTCGGAACGCGGTCGAGCAGGCGCATTCGGTGGTTCAGGCGCACGAAGCCATCACCCTGTCTCAGGATGATTTCGCGGCTTTCCTGGACGCACTGGATACACCAGCCACAGCCAACCCTGCGTTGCAGCGCGCGTTTGCGCGCCACGCCAAGCATGTGCAATGAATGACTTATTCCATCCGTCCGCTTGACGCCGACGCACGG
Source organism: Ectothiorhodospira variabilis (assembly GCF_022227625.1). Lineage (NCBI taxonomy): Bacteria > Pseudomonadati > Pseudomonadota > Gammaproteobacteria > Chromatiales > Ectothiorhodospiraceae > Ectothiorhodospira > Ectothiorhodospira variabilis. Next base: position 24,491 of record NZ_JAJNAO010000022.1, read on the forward strand.
ACGGCTGATTTCAAGTGTGGAGAGTCAGCGCTCGACGAATACCTGCAGCGCTATGCCAGCCAGGACATCAAGCGTGGTGTGGCACGGGTTTTCGTGGCCTCACCTACCCAGCAGCTGCAGGTGGTGTCAGGTTTCTATACGCTCAGCGCGGCCAGCATCGCTGCAGACACACTGCCCGAGAAGTGGCGCAAGAAACTACCTTGCTACCCGGTGCCGGTCGCCCTGCTCGGCCGTTTGGCTGTGGGCCAGCAGTACCATGGACATGGCTTAGGCTCCATCCTTCTTGCGGACGCGTGCAAGCGCGTTGCTGCCGCCAGTGAAACACTAGCGGTCGCTGCCATTGTGGTAGATGCCAAATCTCAGAAAGCGACAGCGTTCTACCAGCACTTCGGTTTTATTGAACTACCCGGTCAACCCGGTCGCTGGATGCTGTCACGCTCACACTTTTCGGGTTTGGCTTGAGGCGCAGCCAGGCTCGGTAACGATCCAGCACTCGCAAATCTCGGGTTAAAAAGTCAACAGCTTTCGCGTACTCAATGAGCGTGCTGGTAGTAGCCCCAAACTGGCCGTGCGTCTTTAGTGCGCACGATACGCCAGCACTGGTGCATCGAGAACCGGCTCAAGGCGGTTCATGGAACGGCCCAGGGAATCATCGCTCCGGACCGGACCCGGTGGTGAACGATTGTCATAACGGGCCCATCAGGCGAATCACCCAGCGAAAGACTCAAGAGTGCCTGTCCCCACCCTGGCGACCTCGCTCAAGCCCTCGCTCAACCCCCTGCTGAAGCGCTTTCTCTCGCTCAACGCGTTCAATCGTGTTCACGTAAGGCATTTTCTTCTCCTCCTGTAGGGCGTAGAACCCAAAGCGCCAAGAGACAGAAGGGGGAAGGGTCAGTGCCTGAACAGCGTGTCAAGACTCTCAGCAAAGAGAATCTCATCAGACCAGGCTTCCAGTTGGTCGACATCCGCCGCCTGCAACTGCTCTGACACCCAATCGGGCAACTCCCCAAAGCGCTTGCTCAGCTGACGTTGCAAAATACGCCGGGCTTCCAGTTGACGGCCCTGACCAACTCCCCGCTCAAGTCCCTGCTCACGTCCTCGCTCAAGTCCCTGCTCAACCCCCTGCTGAAGCGCTTTCTCTCGCTCAACGCGTTCAATCGTGTTCACGTAAGGCATTTTCTTCTCCTCCTGTAGGGCGTAGACCGCCTGCACAAAACCCGGTTCCAGATCTCGGGGCAGCTGGATCATCCAGTCGATGATCCTGAACAGCTGCACGATCTGCTCCCGACTGTGGCCCCGTTCGTACAGCAGCCGAACCAGGGCGATCTTGACGTCCTTGCGCGTGGCACCATCCTTGATCCGCTTGGCCTTGATCTGTGCCATCACCACCAGGGCAAAGACGTTGTCACTGGCCTCCAGATCCGCCCAGCGCTCTTCCCAGTCAATCAACTTGGCCATGGGAAACGTGAACGACAGCTTGCAGCCCCAGCGCTCGTACAGGAAGGCCGAGGGCCGAAAGCTCTCGCGGGTGTCCGCCAGCACCGCCAGACTCACCACATCCACCCCGTACCGATCCCGCAAGTGGTACTGGTAAGTGTACATCCGCTGTGCAAATCCTTCCTCCGGCTCGGCCTGGACTTCCACATGAATCAGCACCCAGGTCTCGCTGCCATCCCGGGCATACACCTGAATCAGCTTGTCTGCATGGCGTCGCCCCGTGTTGGCATCCGCCGTGATCTGCTGCAGTTCCTTGTCCATGGGGTTGTAACCCCGGGACCAGTCCACCTCACCGTGGATCGCCGGGAAGAGCAACTGCGTGAATTCCTGGAAGTAGTGCTCCAGGGCCTCCTTCCAGGGGCTGTCGTGGTCCGTGGGCCTGTCAGTGTCTTGATCGGTCATGCTGACTCCTGTGACAACTGCCTGATTTTACCACGCCCCATCCCACCTTAAAGCCTGCGGATGCACCCTATGTGCCCGTTACTTTTGAAAAAACCAAAAAAAGAGGCTGCCAGCGCCTGTACTCACCATGACCGTGATGGCCACCATGAGACACAGACGCCGACAACCCAAAGGAGGCAGGCAAACACTATATCCAGCCTTTCTCGGCGAACGAGACATACCCCTCATGCCCCACCACCACGTGATCCAGGGTACGGATGTCCATCAATGCCAGGGCATCCTTGACCCGGCGGGTGATGCGCCGATCCGCGTCGCTGGGTTCAGGGTGGCCGCTGATGTGGAGAAGCTCCATGACCGCTTGCCGATCGTGATCCCGCAAGCCCCACAGGGGCAAACAGCGCTGCCCATGGCGCTGGTCAATCCCAGCCGCAGCGCCCATCCATTTGGGGACCACACCCCGTGTCTATTCCAGGATTATCCCTTCCAACTGGTTCCAAAAGCCCTGGGTATGGATGAGGCGGGCGAGCCGGCCTTGCAAGACATGCTGTGGATCGATCCCAGCGCACCCCATTGGAACACCGATCTGCGAAACGGTTATCCGCTCTTTGATCACGAGGGCCAGCCCTCCGAGGCCTTGAAGCAGGTAATGCAGCGTCTTCGTGCCCTGCAGAAGGAGATGGAGCGCACCAGAGCGTTGGTGGAGCTACTCAATATCGCAGGCGGGTTATCGCGGTATCGGATCTGGCACCGGGATCAGGAATATGACGTGCTCAAGGTGGTCATGGATGGCCTGGAGGCTCGACTGGAAGCCATCGATTCACCGCTGGCCATGACGGCAGCGTGGTTTGCCGACCGCATTGCCCATGCCCAACAATCTCTTGAGTTCCCGCCCTACCCAGCCTCATCCTTTGGCTTCAGGCAGCCCTGATGGGTATCGGGACGCCCGGGCGCATAGGGCCAGCGATCAGCGCTTGCCTTGCTGCACCGTGGCCACCAGATCCAGGTAAGCCTGCTCCACAGCGGGATCACCCTTGCCGCTGTCCTCGATACAGACCTCGATAAAGTCATCCAGGGCATTACACAGAGCGATGGCACGTGGGGAATCCCCGAATTGCTCGACCCAGCGATCATACAGCGCGTACAAGCCATCCAGGTCTTCCTGGGTCATCAGCTCAAAGATCAGCCGCTCATAGCGCTCCAGATCGGCCTGCAGGGTCGCTTGGCCAGGAATCCGGGGATCATCATCAGGGAAGCTGTTCATGGCGGGAGTGTAGCAGCCCATGATCGGCTACCCTATGGGACCACCCACCACGACACCCAGGCCATGGGCAACACCCTCCCCAACCCCCACGACACCCTGTTCAAGGCTCTGCTGGAAGACCCCGAACGAGCCGGTGCCCTACTGCGCGAGAGCCTTCCCAAGGCCCTCACCGACAAGATGAGCGGTGATCCCCTGCCCGTGGATGGCTCCTTCATCAACGAGAACCTGCGCGGCACCCACAGTGACCGCTTGTTTCAAGTAGCCCTGCAGGATGGCCGCACTGCC